>JADFCT010000211.1 GCA_017161665.1 Candidatus Sumerlaeota bacterium | reverse complement strand
TGGAGGACAAGATCGCCATTGCAGAGCAACTCGACGCGTTCGGCATGGACTATATCGAGGGGGGATGGCCCGGATCGAATCCCAAAGCCGTCGATTTTTTTAACGCCATGAAAGGGCGGACCTTCAAGCACGCCCGTCTGTCGGCCTTCGGCTCCACCCGGCGCAAGAACATTACCGCCGAAGACGACCCAAACCTCCAGGCGCTGGTTGAGGCCGAGGTCCCCACCGTGGCGATTTTTGGAAAAACCTGGGACTTACACGTGACGAAGGCCTTACGCGCCACACTGGACGAAAATCTGGCCATGATCGAAGACTCGGTGCGATTCCTCAAAAGCAAAGGCATCGAAGTGATTTACGACGCCGAGCACTTTTTCGATGGCTATCGCGCCAACAACGACTATGCCATCAAAACGCTCCAGGCGGCTCTGGAAGGCGGCGCATCGGTTCTGGCTTTATGCGACACGAACGGCGGACGCATGCCACATGAAGTGGAAGAAGCCATTCAGGCGGTCTATCGGGCCATCCCCGACGCGCCACTGGGCATCCATGCCCATAACGACGCCGGCATGGCTGTGGCCAATTCCTGCGTGGCCGCCCGTTGCGGCATCAACCATATCCAGGGCACGGTCAACGGCTTTGGCGAGCGGGCAGGCAATGCGGATCTCATTCAGATCATCGCGAATCTCACCCTGAAATACGACAAACCCTGCGTGAATGACCTCGAAGAACTTCAGCAACTGACCCCGCTGTCCCACTTTATCTATGAAGTGGCCAATGTGACCCCCGATCCGCGCCAGCCGTATGTGGGCCGCTGCAATTTTGTGCATAAAGGCGGTATTCACGTTTCGGCCGTCGAACGCGACTCGACCACCTACGAACATGTTTCGCCCGAAACGGTGGGCAACCGCCGCCACGTGTCGGTCTCTGAACTGTCGGGACGCAGCAACCTGATGTACAAAGGGCGGGAATACGACATTGACCTGAGCCAGGCTGGAGAAGAAGTGGCCGAACTCCTCCAGAGCCTTAAGCAGATGGAGAATGAGGGCTTCCAGTTTGAGGCGGCCGACGCGACGGTGGAAATCCTTCTGCGCAAGGCCTTGGGCAAACACAAACCGGCCTTCGAGACACACGGCTTCCGCGTCATCAGTGGCCAACTGGCGCCGAACATGCCTTGTGGCGCCGAAGCCACCGTCAAAATCGACGTCAATGGCCAACAGCGCCACACAGTGGCCGAGGGCGACGGCCCCGTCAACGCCTTGGATTCCGCCCTGCGCCAGGCCTTGCAGGAGTTCTATCCCGAATTAGCCAGCGTCCACCTGACCGACTACAAGGTCCGGGTCCTGGACGCCCGCGACGGAACGGCCGCCAAAGTCCGGGTGCTGATCACTTCCACCGATGGCGAGGATGAATGGGGGACGGTGGGCGTATCCGAAAATATTATTGACGCTTCCTGGATGGCGCTGGTGGACAGTGTGGAATACAAACTCGGAAAAATCGGTAACAGATAAAGCGCAGGAGGCGAAACCGACCCCTTGGGTCTCCTGCCCGTTCCAGCAGACAACGGGCGGGTGGGAGGCTCCGAAACACCATCACCCCAGACGAGGGGGATTGGAAAAAAAATAAGAAGTCGTCGCCCGATCGGGAGAAAGCAACAGGCGTTGGTACTTGTTTCGCGCCGAGGACCTGCTGCCTCCCCACCGCCAAAGGTCCCGGCCCCCCTCGTCATACGCCGCGTCTCTTTTCCATATCGATTGGGATGTGGCGCTCGAACCATTCTGGATCCGGTCCTGTCTTGTGACATTTTTAAAAGAAAACTTCCGGAAGCGGTAGGAACGCCTCTTTACGATTGACAGGTTGCGCGTCCGTTTCATACGATTGGTTTTCACATAACGGAAACCGCTATCACGGCGAACGCATGGAGCGCAGCCGAATTCAAGCGTTGGAGATAGGGTCCCTGGCGATGGTACGACCTGAACATGGTCAGGCCGAGAGGAGCAGCCATAAGGGCGCCGGCCATGCGCATAGGGACCCTATCTGCAACGCTTGTTTTTATATCGAGCCGTTTGATCCACGCTCTGGTCACCCGGAGCGCGCGGAACCGAACTCATGAGCGATATTGTTTTCATATCAGACTTCGGTACGTCGGACTGGTATGTGGCCGCCATGAAGGGGGTGGCGCACGGATTTGCTCCGGACGCCGGCATGATTGACCTGACCCATGATATTGCTCCGGGGAATATCCCCCAAGCCGATTTCATCCTGGGCCAGGCGGCCCCCTGTTTCCCGCGCGGGACAGTTTTCTGCGTGGTCATCGATCCGCAGGTAGGCAGTGACCGTCGAATTCTGGTCGCCTCGAACGGCGCGCAGCGGTTTGTAGCCCCTGACAATGGCGTTCTGTCCACCGTGGCCCACGAAGCCGGCGACCGCTGGGTCTGTCATCAAGCCCTCAACAAAGCCTATTTCCGCCCCATGCAAAGCCGAACCTTTCACGGGCGCGACGTCTTCGCGCCTGTCGCCGCCTGGTTGATCCGCGGCACGGAACTGGCGCTCTTCGGACCGGCCATCCACGACGCCATCATGCGACCGAGCGCCCATCCCCTCCGTATGGGTGTCAGCGGATGGCAGGGCATGGCGCTGCATATTGATCGATTCGGCAACATTATCACCTGCTTCCGCAAACGGGATGAGCCTTTCGCCTCCAAGGACAGCGCCGAAGCGACCCTTCGCATCAAAGACAAGACGATCACAGGTGTAAAAAACACCTACGCCGATGTGGAAGCGGGGGAATTCCTTCTCTATTGGGGGAGTTCGGAATACCTGGAAATCGGAATCAACCGGGGCAGCGCCGGGGATGTTCTGGGCGTGCGCGCCGGAGAACCCGTCGCCATCACCTTCGCCTGACACACATCTCCCGGGCAGGGGCCCGAACGCGCCCCGCACTGTCCCGAACTCTAACGAAACGGCCCATGAACGAACCAGCGATCATCGCCGAACTCAAAAACATCCATCTCGCCATCGGCGGTCGGTCCATCCTGGAAGACGTCTCCTTTGACATTCACGCCGGCCAATCCCTGGGAGTCGCGGGACCGGCCGAAGGCGGCAAGACCATTCTCCTCCATATCTGCCTGGGTCGCCTCAAGCCCTCCCAAGGCGAATCGCGCGTTCTGGGCCTGCCCTCGGCCCGGGTCGGACTCCAGCGGGGCCGGATCGGTTTTTCGCCACAAATCCATCGGGACCGCGAAAATCCCGATCGGCTGGGGGAAGAAATCGTCATGGACGGTGTCTGGCCCAAGACCATGATCCGACAGGAGTCCCGGGAGACGTCGATCCGCGTTCAAGCGGCCCTGGAAACAACCCACGCCCAATCCCTCGCCCCTCAGCGATGGGGCGAGATGACCTTGGCGGAACGCTGGCGTCTTCGGTTGGCTCAGGCCATCGTGAACCATCCCGATCTGCTGGTTCTCGACGAATTCGGCAGCGGCCTCGCAATCGCCGCGCGCCAGGATTTGCTGAGCCTTGTGGCCGAGATAAAAAAAACAGCCGGAATGACAACAGTCTATCTGACCCGTGAGGCGTCGCTCATTGCGCCATTTATTGACCAGGTGGTCTGGCTGGACAAGCAGGTCCGGTATCTTGGCCCGCCCGGAGAACTGCCGGAACAATACGCCACGGCTTCCCAGCCGGCGGAGCCCTGAAACCATGGAAGCGCGCGTCCGAGGGGATCGTATCCGAATGGTCTTGGCCACGCTGGGGGCGGCCCCCGCGGCAGCGCTTCATTTTTTCTTCCCCCCCATTTGTCATGTCTGCCTGGAACGCCTGGCGCCAACCGATAACCGGATCTGCCGATGGTGTCGCGAGGAACTCCTGCCCCTGCCGGGGCCGGTCTGTCCCTGGTGTGGCGTGGGCGGCGCAGACATAAAGGCCGACCGTTGCGGCTCGTGTCCCCGTCCCCGTCACTTCGAGGCCGCCCGCGGCGCCGTACGCTATAATCCCACCGTTCGCGACCTCATCCATGAATTCAAGTTCCGAAAGCATGTTGAGTTGGCTCCCCTGATGGGTGACTGGTGTCACGAAGCCTTGGAGGCCGAATGGCCCTTTGAGGATTTTGACGCCATTGTTCCGGTGCCTCTCTTCTCGGCCCGCCTGCGCCAACGGGGCTTCAATCAAGCCGATCAAATCGCCCGAACGCTCCAGGACCGCAGCGGGCTGCCGCTGGCCACTGAATTTCTGGAGCGCATTCGTCCCACCCAGACCCAATCGTCCCTGGACACGCACCGCCAACGGGTCAACAATGTGAAGGGGGCCTTTTATTCCGATCCCCGTTCCGGCGTTCGCGGCCGACGTGTGGTGCTGGTGGACGATGTCATGACCAGCGGGTCCACCGTGAACGAATGCGCCCGGGCCTTGAAAGAAGGCGGCGCGGCGAGCGTTCATGTCCTCACCTTCGCCCGAGCCGGCAAGGGCAAACCGCTCCCCCCACCGAGGGCGCCCCAATCCCCAAAAACGAAGGATAAACGATGAATAAACGCGCCATCTGCAGCATCATCCTCATTGGCGCCCTTGGCCTGGGCAGTTGCCATTACCCGCGAGGCCCCCGCCCCTCGGCATTGGACGAAGCGGAGCGCATCTGCCACGAACTGGTCCGAGACGGGCACACACCGGGGATTGTCCTGCTCATCGGACAGGGTGATCGCATCCTCATGCGGCGGGCCTGGGGGCGCCGCATGACCCATCCCGCTGTGGAGGCCATGACCGAAGATACGGTCTTCGATCTCGCGTCCCTGACCAAGCCCACCGCCACAGCC
Source organism: Candidatus Sumerlaeota bacterium (assembly GCA_017161665.1). GTDB lineage: Bacteria > Sumerlaeota > Sumerlaeia > JADFCT01 > JADFCT01 > JADFCT01. The sequence continues at coordinate 1,854 of JADFCT010000211.1, read as the reverse complement.
TCCGCCGTCATGTTCCTGGTTCAAGACGGCCGGGTCGATCCGGACCAACCGGTGGCGCGATACCTGTCCGAATTCGATCGCCCCGATAAAGCCGCCATTACGGTTCGACAACTCCTGACTCATACATCGGGCCTGCCCGCCTATACCTCCATGGACGCCATTCAAAAGGCCTATGGCGTCCGACCACGGCCCGACGCTGTGCTACGCCGGATCAGTGAATTGCCGCTCGCCTATGCGCCGGGCAAGGACCATGTTTACAGTTGCTTGAACTATCTGACCCTGTCTCATCTGGTGACCCGCGTGACCGGGCGCTCGCAGCATGTTCTGCTCCGGCAGCGACTCTGGAAACCGTTGGGCATGACGGACACCTCTTTTTTTCCCAATCGCGATCAGTATCTCCGATCGGCCCCGACGATCTATAACGAAAAGGAATTTCGCCGGGCCGAGGTCCATGACCCGCTGGCTTGGTATTCGGCCTCCCGCCTCATTGCGCCAGGCAACGCCGGATGTTTCGGGACCGTGGACGACATGAGCCGCTATGTCCGCATGATCCTGAACGGCGGGCGCTGGGAGGGGCGCGAGATATTTCGCCCCGATATCTGGGAGCAAATCACCACCGATCAGACGGGCGATCTGGGCGCCTATCGTTCCTGTGGATGGGGCATCGCCAGCAGTGACGCCTACCGGACGGAACGCAACCGTGAGCCGGGGAACGAATGCCTCATCCATACCGGCTATACCGGCAATCTTGTCTGGATAGACAAACACACCCAAACCTATTTGATCTTTTACAGTAACGCCGTCTATCCCGACGACAACAAGGCGCATAAAGCCCAAGTCATCCAGGCCCGCCGAAAAATCGTCCAAACGCTCTTGGAACAGCGGCCATCGGTCGAGCCCTGATTGGTGGCGGATGGGTTTTTAATTTGACCTCTCCGCCTGTTATCGTTTTGAAAGGGAGCCAGTCGAACCGATTCCGTTCGATGGCTTGATTCCCAATTTTTGATTAAGGAGTTTTCAGATGTTTTCTGATTCCCGCTTCCGAGCGACGGTTCTGACGGTTGCTCTTGTTTTTCTGGCGTTTCAATCGCCCGGCGCCGACCGGATGGAGATGCGTATTCCCGACATTCCGGGTTATGTGACGCTCAAATGCGACCTGCACATGCACACGGTTTTTTCGGATGGGCTGGTCTGGCCAACGGTTCGCGTGACCGAGGCCTTCCGCGAGGGCCTGGACGCCATCGCCATTTCGGATCACATTGAATATCAGCCCCACAAGAATGATCTTCCCACACAGCATAACCGGCCACACGAAATCGCCCTGCCCACCGCCCGGTCTCTGGGGATTCTTTTGGTCAAGGCGGCCGAAATCACGCGGGACACCCCTCCGGGGCATTACAACGCTATATACTCGCTGGATAACGAGGCGCTGGCAGTCGATGGCTTTCTGGACGCCATCCAGGCCGCCAAAGGGCAAGACGCCTTTGTGTTCTGGAATCATCCGGGCTGGAAGGCGCGGCCGGGGGAGAGTTATCGCTTCGAAATCCATGATGAACTGATCGAGAAGAAACTGATCGACGGCATCGAAGTGGCCAATGGAGGGTCGTACTACAAGGAAGCGCATCAGTGGTGTTTGGACGAAAACCTGACCATGATGGGGACTTCCGATGTGCACAGCGCCATGGATCCGCCGCTGGTGACGCGAGAGAATCATCGCACCGTCAATCTGATCTTTGCCAAAGAACGGACCAAAGCATCCATCAAAGAGGCCCTTCTGGACCGTCGCGCGGCCGTCTGGCAGGGCGATCATGTCATCGGACGGGAAGAGCATCTGGCCCCCCTGCTCAGGGCTTG
>JADFCT010000210.1 GCA_017161665.1 Candidatus Sumerlaeota bacterium | reverse complement strand
AAGGCCCGGACCGGATAAGGCCCGATTTTCCGGCCCGGGCTCGCGGCTTGCAGCCGCTGCACGATTGGGGAGTGGTTATCGGCGCGGGAATCGACATCCAGCCCTTGCGCTATATCGGGCGCGTCATGATCCCCACAGATCGGTTCGCCGGCCGATTGTCCCAACCGATTCGCCAGGATTCGCACCGCATCCGGATCGTGTCCCACACACACCACTTCAAACACGTTTTCCGGTTTATCACGCCGGATTCGAACCACACTCTTTCGGATAAATGCCTTATCGATCCGGGTTCGATCGGGCCAGGCGCGACGCAACAGCGAATGGTCTCTATCGATCAGTCGATCCAGAACGGCATCGCTTACAACCCAATGGGCCAGGGAATCGATTTGCCAGGTGGACAGATACTGATCCAGCGTCTGATCTTTTTCATAAATGCGGGCGCCGGTCATTTGAACGAAGAGCCTCGCATAGCGATCAATGACTGCCCGGGGGGTGTCGGTCGTCCGTTTTTCGACGGCCTCGACAAAATCCCGGGCCATGGCCTCCAGACAGGCTCGGGGGTGGACCTGCATCACCACGGCGCTTTCATAGAGGGGGGGGCGAAAGATCTGACTCCCGCCGCCGATCCCTCCCCCCAGGAGGGCGCCGATTAACAGCCATCGCCACCGACGGCCCAGCTGGGCGCCGCTCCGCGCCAGGGCGCCGGTCGCATCACGGGTGGTGTCGCCAGTCTCCATTTTCGTCCTTTGTCCAACCGTGGGAAGGCGCTTTTATTGCGTCTCTTCCCCTTCGGCCAGGATGGATTCGATTTCGCGGATCAGGGCAGAGGCCAATTCCGATTCGGGAACTTTTCGGATCACTTTGCCTTTTCGATACAGAATCCCTTGTCCCCTCCCACCTGCGATGCCCACATCGGCATGGCGAGCCTCGCCGGGGCCATTGACCACACAGCCCATGACCGCGACCGTCAGGGGGGGATCCGTTTGGATCAGATAGCGTTCCACTGCTTCCGCGATGGGGGTCATGTCGATTTCCGTGCGCCCACAGGTGGGGCAGCTGATGAACCGGTGGCCCCCCGCGATGAGATCCAGGGATTTGAGAATTTCGCGCCCCACCACGACCTCTTCTTCCGGCGGCGCCGTCAGCGAGACGCGCAGCGTGTCCACCAGCCCCTCTTCGATCAGAATCCCCAGGGCCACGGCGGACTTGATGGTTCCGGCCCGCGTGGTCCCGGCCTCGGTGACGCCCACATGAAAGGGCCAGGGGGTCTTGTCCGCCAGGGCGCGATAGGCGTCGATCGTCGTTCGCACATCCGAAGCCTTGAGGGATATCTTGATCTGATCGTAGTCCATCTCTTCCAGAATGCGGACGTGTTCCAGGGCCGATTCGACCATGGCGTCGGCCAGGGCCATGTCGCCGGCGTCCACGCGCCGGGCCAGGGGGCGGGCGATGGATCCGGCATTGACGCCGATCCGTATGGGCACACGGCGTTCCCGGGCCGCGCTCACAACCGCCCGGACCCGATCACGGGATCCGATATTGCCCGGATTGAGTCGCAGGCCGTGGGCCCCGGCTTCCATCGCGGCCAGGGCGAGGGTGTAGTCGAAATGGATGTCGGCAATCACGGGAAGGGGCGATTCGGCGCAGATCGTTTTCAGCGCTTCGGCAGCGGCCATATCGGGCACGGCGCAGCGGATCAGATCGCACCGGGCCTGGGCGCACCGCTCAATCTGCGCCAGGGTGGCGCGGGCGTCGCGCGTGTCGGTGTTCGTCATGGACTGTACGGAAATCGCCGCGCCCCCGCCGATGGCGACCGAGCCGATCTGAATGGAGCGCGAACGACGGCGCGGGTGTTGTTTGGGCATCATGAACGAATACCACACAGTGGATTGTGTTGGGGCCCCCAGGGGGAAGGCCATGGGCGAAACGCCGATGCGGCTCCCATCCCGATCATCTCTTCATATGAGTTCCCCATGTCCCTAAAAATGGACACAACAAATGATGAAAATGGCCTCGTGGCGCGACGCGATGGCTTCTTTTTTTTACGCCAAGGCGCTAAGGCGCGAAGACGCAATGAACTGTGGGGCGCGGCGCCGCTGTCGGATAAGGCCCGTGCCCCAGTAGCAAAACATCCGCCAAGCCCCGAAGGTGGCGACATATACCAGCCCAGGGCGGAGCGACCGATCGGGAGCGGAGCCCTGGGTCAGAGACCAGACGACTGAGGCGCCGGCGCGATTTTTGCCGCACAGCGAGCAACAAATCGTGACGGCGCCGACGGCCGGCCGTCAGCGACTCAAAATAGTTAAGAGAGAGTAGGCCGCTTTGTTCCGCTGCGCAAGCCTTTCAGATAAGAACATCCCCCGAAAATCCGTTTGGGAATCTCGGGGGATGCTGTTGGGGGTCGGTTGGAAATGAAGCGAGTGAATTATTTGACGATGCTGGCAATATCGACCAGCTGGCCGGCCCGTTCTTTGGGCTCCACTTTGATTTTGTCCTGTTGGATTTCGGCCATGGCCACCCGGATCAGGTCCAGGGGGTTATCGGCTGTCATCGCGACTTCGGGACGCGCGCCATCATTGATGGAGCGGGCCCGTTTGGCCAACACGTTGATCAACAGGTACTTGTTGTAACCCTGTTCCTGCATGTCACTCAGTTTATTGCCAAAAATCATGATCCCTTGTTCCTCGCTCGGTGATCGCATGACGCGCTCGGCGTTCATGCCCGCGCCTTCGGGGCTTTTCTTTCGGAAGTTCCGAGACACGAACAACCCCTTGAGCGCGGGAACGCTGCGCCCAACGAGTCGCGATTATGCCTTCTTGTCGTCTTCGACCTCGAATTCCGCGTCAACAACCTCGGCTTCTTGTGGCTCATCGGTGCTCGCCTGGGCTCCGGCCGCTCCGGCCATGCCCGCGCCACCCGTGTCCTGCGCGCCCGCCTGCTTATACAGGGCTTCGCCCGCTTTTTGCGCCTCGGCTTTGAGCGTTTCGAGGAGGGACTTTATCTTTTCCGTGTCGTCCGATTCAAGGGCTTTTTTCAGTTCCGTCACCCGGTCTTCAATGGGCTGTTTGACGGCGGCGTCCACTTTGTCGCCCCATTCGGCCATGGATTTTTCCAACCCATAGACGAAGGAGTCCGCTTCGTTGCGAATCTGCGCCTTTTCGCGGGCCTTCTTGTCCTCTTCCGAATGCGATTCGGCGTCCTTGACCATGTTTTTGATCTCGTCCTCGCTCAAGCCGCTGGAAGCCTCGATCTTGATTTTTTGTTCCTTGCCCGTGCCCAAATCGCGGGCCGACACGTGCACAATGCCGTTCGCGTCAATGTCGAAGGTGACTTCAATCTGCGGCACACCGCGCGGGGCGGGTGGAATGCCGACGAGATCGAACTTTCCGAGCGTCCGGTTGCCGCTGGCCACTTCGCGTTCGCCCTGAAGGACGTGAATCGAAACAGCCGGCTGATTGTCCGCCGCTGTCGAGAAGATCTCGCTTTTCTTGGTCGGGATCGTGGTATTGCGTTCGATCAGTTTTGTGAACACTCCGCCCAGGGTTTCAATGCCCAGTGACAGGGGCGTCACGTCCAACAGGAGCACATCCGATACGTCGCCTCCCAAAACCCCACCCTGAATGGCGGCGCCAATGGCCACGACTTCATCCGGGTTGACACCTTTGCACGGTTCTTTGCCGAAGAGTTCCTGAACCATGGCCTGGACCATGGGGATTCGGGTGGAACCGCCGACGAGAATGACTTCGTCGATGTTTGAGGCCTTGAGCCCCGCGTCCTGAAGGGCCTTGATGCACGGTTGTTTGGCCCGCTCAACGATGGGCGAAATCAGTTTTTCGAACTGGGCCCGCGTCAGGTTCAGGTTCAGATGCTTCGGACCGCTTTGATCGGCGGTGATAAACGGCAGATTGATCGTGGCGGACAGCGAGCTGGACAACTCGCATTTGGCTTTTTCGGCCGCTTCCTTCAGGCGCTGCAAGGCCTGACGGTCGCCGCGCAGATCAATGCCCGACTGTTTTTTGAACTCATCGGCCAGCCAGGTGATAATGACCTGGTCAATGTCGTCGCCGCCCAAATGGGTGTCGCCATTGGTCGATTTGACTTCAAAGACCCCGTCGCCCAGTTCCAGAATGGAAATATCGAACGTGCCGCCGCCGAAGTCAAAGACGGCGATGGTTTCGTCGCTCTTTTTGTCCAGGCCATAGGCCAAAGCCGCGGCTGTCGGCTCGTTGATGATGCGTTTGACGTCCAGCCCGGCAATGCGCCCGGCGTCCTTGGTGGCCTGACGTTGCGAATCATTGAAGTAAGCCGGCACGGTAATGACGGCTTCTTTAACCGTCGTTCCGAGATAGTCCTCCGCCGTTTGTTTCATTTTTTGCAAAATACGGGCGGAAATTTCCGGCGGAGCGTAGTTCTTGCCGTCGATTTCCACGACGGCGTCCCCATTGGGGCCGGCCGTAATCTTATAGGGCGTGTTGCCCACATCGTTTTTAATCTCAGCGTATTTGGCGCCGATATAGCGCTTGACCGAGAAAATGGTATGCTCTGGATTCGTGATGGCCTGGTTCTTGGCAATCTGGCCGACCACCCGCTCGCCGTCCTCACGAAACGCCACCACCGACGGCGTTGTCCGGCCGCCTTCGGAGTTCGTGATGACCACAGGCTCGCCGCCTTCCATCACCGCCACACACGAGTTCGTCGTGCCCAAATCTATTCCAATTACTTTACTCATAACAGATGCCCCCTTCGCATCGGGTAACTTACCTTTTCTTTCCTGATCGTTCTGAAAAAAAACCATTTATCAAAACCGGCTTCAAAGCCCGGGATCTTTTTATAATCCACTCCATTATATGTATTGCTTATTTGTCATCCATCCCCGTTGTAATCCTGTCATCGTCAAACATTGATTTCTTCTTTATAGCCTGCCACTGCGCCCGCCACTCTTGGGCGGACGTCTCCGCCGGCAGCCCAATCCCTGTTATCTTTGCAAGAGAAAGTGAAAAAGGATCGAGGTAAAATCGCCTTTCCGTCGAATACTTCTCCATGGTTTCTAAAATCAAAGGCGCATCAAGTTGAGTCTCGCCTATCCTTGCTAACTGGACAGCCGCCTTACCAGCCTCAAAAGGATCGCCTTCTCTTAAGATCCTTCGATAACTGCTTATTGAGTCCTCTGGCTTAAACTCACCCAGAATGCGAAACCCATTTCGAGCCGAGGCCGTCCCCGGCCATCGGATAATAATTGCCTCCGGAGTTTGAATCGTTGGACTGAAAACTTCCTTTAATGTTGTGCCCAGAATCATCCCCATCCCCACGAATCCGACCAGACCTATTCCCCAACGAGACCACTTTGCATTTATTTCATACGACCTGCGAAAAGCCGAACAGGTACCGATCATTGAGAAAATGAGAAAAGGTAATGTGGTCAAAGGCTTGAGCCAAAAGCTCAATAGATATCCACAGACAACAAGAAACAGGCTGACCTTGGGAGAAGGAACAAACCTGGCTTTGATTTGGAATTTCCAACACAGCAGGGCTAATACTGGAAACCAAACCAAGCCCAACCACTCCCATAGAAGCAATGGTGGAAAGAAAATCCACATCATTGCAGCGGTACATTGGCTACAGGCGCTCGCTGAAGGAGACAACGTGAGACAAAAAAGCAGGAGGCAAAGCAAACGAATCCTGTTGCGCCCCATTTTGTCCTCCTTGCTTCGGAGGGTCCGACGGTTTTGAGGCCGTCGGACCCTCTCGGCCTTTGCTTCAAGGCGTCTTTGGGACTGACTGCATGAGGCGCGACTTACATCATGCCCATGCCGCCGCCCATGCCGCCCATGCCACCGCCCATGCCACCCATGCCGCCGCCGGGCATGGCGGGTTCATCTTCTTTGATCTCGGTGATCATGCACTCGGTGGTGAGCAGCAGGCCGGCCACGGAGGCGGCGTTCTGCAAAGCCGTGCGCGTGACCTTGGCCGGATCGATGATACCGGCGGCCACGAGGTCCACATATTCACCCGTTTGGGCGTTATAGCCTTCGTTGGCGCTCAAGCTCTTGATCTTCTCGACCACGACGGAGCCTTCGACGCCAGCGTTCGCGGCGATGTATCGGGCTGGGGCGACCAGAGCCCGGGCGACGATGTCGCGCCCCAGGGCTTCTTCGCCGTCCAGTTCCATGGCCTCAACGGCTTCCAGGGCGCGGATAAGAGCCACACCGCCGCCGGGGACAATGCCTTCTTCAACGGCCGCGCGTGTGGCGTGCAGGGCGTCTTCGACGCGCGCCTTGCGTTCCTTCATTTCCACTTCCGTGGCCGCGCCGACCTTGATGATGGCCACGCCACCGGCCAGCTTGGCCAGACGTTCCTGAAGTTTTTCGCGGTCGTAGTCCGACGTCGTTTCTTCGATCTGCACCTTCATCTGATGGATGCGGCTCTTGATCTGATCGGCCGGACCGCCACCCTCGACGATCGTGGTCGTGTCTTTTTCGATGACGACATTTCGGGCTGAGCCCAGGTCTTCCAGCGTCGCATTCTCAAGTTTGTAGCCCGTATCTTCGCTGATGACAACCCCACCGGTGAGGATGGCGATGTCTTCGAGCATGGCTTTCCGGCGATCGCCGAAGCCCGGCGCCTTCACGGCCGCGATCTGGAGCACGCCACGCAGACGGTTGACGACCAGTGTGGCCAGCGCCTCGCCTTCCACATCTTCAGCGATGATGAGGAGCGGCCGTCCGGCTTGGGCGAC
>JADFCT010000209.1 GCA_017161665.1 Candidatus Sumerlaeota bacterium | reverse complement strand
TGCCGTCGATCTGGCCTGTGAGCAGGAAATGGGCATTATAGGGATCAGTAACTATTACGATTTCACCGTCTATGGCGATTTCGTCACGCGGGCGCACAATGCAGGACTCTTTCCCCTTTTCGGTCTGGAAATCATTTGCCTGATTGAGGACCTGGTGGCGTCGGGCGTTAAAGTCAACGACCCCGGCAATCCCGGCAAATTCTATATTTGTGGAAAAGGGATCAGCCAGTTTGCAGAGCCGAACGAACGCGCCTCCGCGCTGATGGAGACAATCCGCCGAAACGATTCCGAACGAATGGCGGAAATGACGCGTCTTCTGGGCGCTGTGTTGGTCGAGCGGGGGGTGGACCTTCAACTGACGGCGGACGATGTCATCGCCATGATCGTGGCCCGCCACGGCAGCCCGCGTGAGACGGTGTATATTCAGGAGCGGCATATTGCGCAGGCGTATCAGCAAGCCCTTTCCAAAACAGTCACCACTTCCGAGCGAGGCGAGGTTGTCGGCAAGGCTTTGGGCTTGACGGCAGACGACGCGCCGAGTGATTCGGTCGCTATTCAGAATGAAATCCGCTCCACTCTGATGAAAGCCGGCAAGCCGGCATTTGTCACGGAGACGTTCGTTTCCTTTGATGAAGCGCACGAATTGATTCTGGCCTTGGGTGGCATCCCGTGTTATCCCACGCTGGCTGACGGCGCCCATCCGATCTGTGGTTTTGAGGAGCCTGTGGAAAAACTGGTTGCCGAACTCCAGACAAGGGGGCTCTATGCAGCCGAATTCATTCCGCTCCGCAACCGTCCTGAAATGCTCAAGAAATACGTCATGGCCATGCGCGCCGCCGGGATGATCGTGACGGCGGGAACGGAGCACAACACGTTGGATTTGATACCATTGGAACCGTTCTGTCTGGAGGGCGCCGCGATTGATGAGGAAACGCGCGAAATCTTTTGGGAAGGCGCCCGCGTGGTGGCTGCCCATCAGCATTTGGGGCTGCATGGCCATTGTGGGTATGTCGATGCAGACGGCGAGTTGAATCCGGCCTGGGATGATCCTGAAAAGCGGATTGCTGATTTAGCCGCCTATGGCGGCGCTTTGATCGAAAAATACGCCAGGCGATGAAGGGATTGGCGGATCACCCGCGCCCAGGATTTTGAGTCTTTCTGGAGTTCGTTGGAATACTTTGTTTGGGGTTGCCCTCGCTCTCCCTCTGTGGGTAGAGTTCTCCGACAGGTTCGCAAGAGCCATGTTCGATTGAATCTTTTCAGATTAGGAGGAATGCCAAATGCGGAAAACAATCGCAACAATCATGTGTGTCGTGGCCGTTTGGGCTGGGATGTGCGTCATGCCTGCTCAGAGCGCTGAATTTCTGTGGGATGATTTTGAATCTGGTATTGGCAATTGGAATGCGGGTGGGCGCTATGTTGACAATATCTTCCTGGAGACCGAAAGCGCCGGACAGGGCGCTCAGGCCATGCGGATTGACTATGTGCCCGATGCCGCTGGATGGGGCAATGTCACGATGACCACCGATGCGGTTAACTTGAGCGTCTTGCCGTATTTGACCTTTTGGGCCAAAGGGCCCAAAGGCGCCGGTCTTCACCTGGTCGCAGTCAACGATATCGGCACGACCGGGACCGCTTCTCGGATGCGTCCTACTTTCCGTTTGAACAATGAGTGGGAGTTCTTTCAGATTCCTATTGAATCCTTCGTCCAGGAAGATTGGTGGTGGGGACAGACAGGGCCGGTGGACTGGACCCAAGTGCGCACCTTCCTGATTGAAGCCGCTTATCTGGATACCCCGTTTACCTTGTGGATCGATGACATAAAATTTACGGATCAATTCATCGTCAGTCAGGACGACGTGCTCATTGATGACTATGAAGTCGGCATCGGCGGGTGGATCGGACATGGACGCTATGCAAACAATGTCTTCCTGGAAACAGGGGATGCGCCTCAAGGCGCCCAGGCCCTTCGGTTCCGAATGGATCCGGACGCGGATACCTGGGGCCATGTGCATTATCAGTTCGCTCCTCTCGATCTGTCTGCTCTGTCACACATGCGTTTGTGGGCCAAAGGACCGGCTGGAAAAAGTTTCAAGGTCATTGTCAAGAATGACGGCGAATGGGATCGCACCTATGCCTCGGGCTACGATATCTCCCTGACACAGGATAATGTGTGGGAACAATTTACGGTACCCATGGCGTCCTTTGTGCAGCATACCGGATGGTGGGGGCTGGATGGTCCGGTGGACTGGTCGTCTGTGACCGGATTCTGGTATGAAGCCAATGATCAGGGCACGCTGGCCGACTACTATGTCGATAGCCCGGAATTCATTTTCATCTTCGATATCATGAGCATTGATCCGCCGGCGAACTCAAGGATCGCTTACCAGGAAGAGCCACTGGATTCGATCGCTATTACCTTCTCGGATGACATTCGGGACATTGCGGCCGATTTCCTGCTCGTCAACGGCGAACCGGCCACCGATCTGACCGGGGAAGGCGCCGGTCCTTATGTCTTCAGTGGCTGGCCCGCGCCCACCGGTGGAGAAACGCTGACGGTGGAACTGGAAGACGGTTTGATTGAAAGTGATGGCGGTTTCTTCCTCGATGGACGCTCGTGGACCTATACCATGGTCGAACGTATTTCCATCGAAGCCTATCGCACCGACACGCCGATCATCATTGATGGCGTGATCGAAGACACTTGGCCCAACGCGGCCACCTTCTTCGTTGAAGACAATGTGGGGGCGGTGCCCGTGGAAGAGAATAACGCCGATCTGTATATCATGCACGACGACACGTATGTCTATATCGCCGCTCATGTGGAGGACGACGAAATCCTTCCGACGAATGTGGACGTCCCCTGGTATCAGAATGATTGTATCGAAATATTCTTCGACGGTGACGGTGTCCGCGAAATCCTCGGCTGGCAGGGGATCAATGACAGCCCCACCGGTGGTCAATATGCCACCACATGGGATGGATCGGATCATGGAGATTTATTCCTGCCAAACGGCGCAAACAATGAAACCTTCGGTCCGAACGATGAGGACTGGTTCGCGGCCACCTCACAGGTGGATGCCAATCACTGGGTCTTTGAAATGCGCATCAAGAAAAGCGCCATTGGAAATCCCCTCGATGGGGAAAAAGTCGGTTTTGATATGCAACTCCAGGACCACGATTCCGAAGGCCGTGTCGGCAGTGTTTGGTTCTGTAACATGCTGGCGACCGATCAGGCTTGGAACGATGAACGGACGTGGGGCGACCTCTGGCTTCTGGACGCGCCAATCAGCGAGGCCACTCCTACACCGACGCCGGTTGAACCGACACCAGCGGTGACGCCTGTACCCACGCCCACGGGACCGATCTTCGATGACGCGGACGCAGACGGCAAACCCGATGAGTGCGAAACGGAATATACCTCCGAAAATCCAGGCTGGACGCACATCTGGCTGCCGGATTCGGATGGCGATGGGCTTCTGGATGGAGAGGAAAATATCGGCGGCTGTGATCCATTGATCCTGGTCGGCAGTCTGTATATGACGAATCCTCTGGAGAAAGACACCGACGGTGATGGCCTTTGGGATGGCATCGAAGTGCTGATGGGTACCGATCCGCTTGATCCAGCCGATCCGGGCGCTTTTACGGATGAGGACAATGATGGTTTGCCGGATAGTGTGGATCCCGACGCCACCACCTCCGACGCTGACGGCGATGGGTTTACCGATCAGTATGAGTTTGCCATCGGAACGGATCCAGCAGACGGGAACTCGACTCCGCCCCTTGGCGACGCCAACGCCGACGGCTCCACGAACAATCTGGATGCGATCATGATTTTCAACTGGACCTTGGGCAATCTCGAGACGCTGCCGGATATGGGCGTGGCGGATGTCCAGATTGACGCCCTGGTCAACAACACCGATGCCATTGTTCTCTTCAACTGGACGTTGGGGAATGTTCCTCTCCTTCCCCTTGGCTGATCTAAAAACGACGCGACGCGTCAACCCGGACCGTTCCGAAGCCGAATGGCTTCGGAACGGTCTGCTTAATACCAGTCCCTGCTTTGGTTTTCCTGAATTCCTTTCGATAAATCAGCTTGTGGCTATCCCGCCGTTCGACTAAAATTATTACTTATCATTTCAACGATACCAACGAGTTACACAACCATGGAATATCCGATTTGGGATCAGGCCGAGCGCCTTTCCACCGATGAACGTTTATCGTTACAAAGCCGACGACTGACGGAATGTGTCGCACGCTGCGCGCAGGCCCCTTTTTATCGCGAGGCCTTCGCCCAAGCCGGTGTGACGCCGGATTCAATTCAGTCCATTGATGATTTACACCGCCTGCCATTTACCACCAAGGCGGACCTTCGCGAACAGTACCCCTTGGGCTTTCTCGCCGTGGAACGGGAGCGGATTTCCCGGATCCATGGTTCGTCCGGTACAACCGGCAAGCCCACGTTGATGGCCTATACGGCAAAAGATGTGGATTTGTGGGCCGATCTGTGCGCCCGATTTCTTGTGGCCGGGGGCTTGCGCGCCAAACATCTCGTGCATGTCGCTTTTGGTTATGGTTTGTTTACCGGTGGGTTCGGGCTCCATTATGGAATCGAACGCGTGGGAGCCGGCATTGTGCCTGCCGCCTCAGGCAATACGGAACGTCAGATCATGTTGCTCAAGGATCTGGAGGCCGATGTCCTGATTTGCACGCCCAGTTATGCGGTCAATATCGCTGATGTCGCTCGCTGTATGGGAGCGAATCCCCGCAAGCTCGCTTTGAAATACGCGCATCTGGGGGGGGAGCCTTGGACAGAGGACATGCGGTTGGAAATTGAGGACGCCTTTGGTATTGAAGCCTATAATAACTACGGATTATGCGAGGTCATCGGGCCAGGTGTCAGTGGTGAGTGCCATTGCCGGACGGGGATGCATGTCCAGGAAGACCACTTCATCGTCGAATGCCTGGATCCCGACACGTTGCAACCTGTGGCCGACGGTGAACAGGGCGAACTGGTGTTTACGGCAGTGACCAAGGAGGCCATGCCGGTCATTCGTTATCGGTCGCGTGACATTGCCAGTCTGGACCGCTCGCCGTGTCCGTGTGGGCGTACGACGGTTCGAATGAGTCGGGTTCTGGGACGAACAGACGACATGCTGATCGTTCGAGGGGTCAACGTGTTTCCGTCGCAAATCGAAGAGGCCTTGTTACGCGTTGAAGGCACAGCGCCTCATTACCTGATCGAGGTGCATCGGCCGGGAGCGATGGACGAAATGACCGTATCGGTCGAAATGCGCCCCGAGGCTTTTTCCGATCGAATGAGTCAAATGCAGGATTTGTTGCGAAAAATTCAACATGCCATTCATGCGGTGACTGGAATCCACGTCAAAGTCAATCTTGTGGAGCCTCACAGTCTGGCCCGCTCCGTAGGTAAGGCCCGACGGGTCATTGATCATCGCGTCAAACCGATTTGACCGCGATAAAGGTGAAGTCGTCGAACTGCTTTGCGCTGCCGCGAAAGGTTTTGACTTCCGCGAATAATCCTTCGACGATTTCGCGAGCGCTGAGGGTTAGATGTTCCTTTAAGAATTCGATGGATCGCTGCGAGCCATACAATTCCTCGTGTGTATTGATCATGTCCGTGAGGCCGTCTGTATAGAAAAACAGGACAGAACCCGGTGGCAGTTTCACCGTGGCCACCTGATATTCGGACTCTTCCACCAACCCCAGAAAAATCCCTCCTTCCGCCAGATCGATTCGCTGCCCATTCGCGTGAAACAGCATGGGGTAGCTGTGACCGGCGTTGGAGTAGGTGAATTCCCGTGTTTCCGTATTCAGGATTCCTACAACGGAGGAGACAAACATGTTGTCCGTCGCGTCCCGGCAAATCGACCGATTGAGTTGGCGCATGATGTCGGATACTGTGTTGGTGGGGTTTTCGGCAAAAATGCGGAGGGATGCGCGCATGATGGCCATGAGGAGGGCGGCCGGCACGCCCTTGCCGGAAACGTCGGCGACGGCCAGGGTCAGTTCATTGTCGCCCCGGGGGATATAGTCAAAATAGTCCCCTCCGACTTGCGCAGCCGGAGAGCTTTTTCCCCAAATATCAAAATGTGTGATGTTGGGGGAATGCCGGGGGATGAGATTCTTTTGGATCGAACGGGCGATTTCCATCTCCCGTTCCAGCCGCTTTTGCTGAATCGACTTTTCATGTAATCGGGCGTTGACCAGTGCGGTGGCCGCCTGGTTGACAATACCGGTGACCAGTTCCAGTTCATCTTCCTGATATGGCATATAGGATGACTTGTTGTCCGCATAGATCACACCCAGCACATCGCCCTGGTGAATCATGGGCGCGCAAATGGCGGAACAAATCTGATGGGCCACAATGCTTTCCGAGGCGGAAAACCGTTCATCCTGTGCCGCGTCGCTCACCAAGAGCGCCAATCGTTCGTCGATACATTGATCCACGATTGAGCGGCTGATGCTGATCTCTTCCGTTTTCTCCGCTGAACTGTGAAGAACGCGGGGACGAAGTCGGCCCGTGTCTTCATCCCGAAGCATTACAACCAGTGTATCGGGGCTCAACACTTCCCGTAAGATGATACCGATTTCATCAATCAGCCGGTTAATGTCCAGGATCGATCGGATTTTGTCGGCCAAATCATACAGGATTTCCAAACGGCGCAGTGGATCGCGGATGGCCTCTCCCCGCGCTTTTTCCAGCGGCGTTTCGGGGGGGCGCGTTTCACCGGCTGCCCGAGCGCCCCGTCGCATCCCCCATCGGGTTGAGTCATCGTCAA
>JADFCT010000208.1 GCA_017161665.1 Candidatus Sumerlaeota bacterium | reverse complement strand
AGACCGTGATACCCGAAACCCCGGCCTGCGTGTATTCCCGAATCGCCTCTTCCAGGGACCAGGGTTTTGTCGTGATGGTATGCACGCACAGATTGGATAAATCCGTAATGGGTGAAGCCATAACCGTCTCCTCAACGAAATCGTTTGAACAACTCCAACAGCCATGCGCGTTTATGCGCCGTCGCCAGAATGTGCAAAGGGCTTTGTTACCGTCTCCCCAAGAGCATCCGCATAAACCACCGGCCCAGCATTTTTTCGGCAAAGCGCATCAGAGGCCCCTCTTCTCCGCGGCGCCCCAGGAGAAAGAGCGTCAGCGGCCCCAGACTCCAGAACAATCCACCGACAATCCCCCATCCCCATGGATTCCGTCCCCAGCGTCTTGCCCACCAGGCCATCAGCGCGCCGGTGAGCGCCCACATGACCAAACCCCACACCGGTCGGCCTCCCAACCAGGGGAGCCATGACAACAACAGCGCCGTGCGTGAGAAGAAGAGCCAGAACTGAGTCAGCATCCGCATGATTAATCCGAAAATCAACAATCCACTCCCATTGGGGCTGACACATGAATCGGACGAGCCGACCCGCAGCCCGGCCCGTCCTCAACGCCTAGAGTTCCGGCACATCCATCCATGCGCGATCGGCCCAGGACTTCAAACCCAGTTCAGCCAATTGGACGCCTTTGGCGCCTTCCTTCAGGCTCCAGCGGAAGGGCTCATCGGCCACGATGTGTTTCAGGAACAATTCCCATTGGGCTTTGAAAGCGTTGTCATACGGACGGGTATTGGGCATGGGGGTCCAACCGGCCCAGTAGTCAATGGGGCTGGGAATGTCGGGATTCCAGACCGGTTTCGGCGTGGCCGAGTCGTGCTGAACGACGCAATCGCGCAAGCCGGCCACGGCCGATCCTTTCGTTCCGTCCACCTGAAGGGTCAACAGATCATCCCGGCGCACGCGCACACACCAAGAGGAGTTGAAATGGCAGACCACGCCCTGGTCCGTCAGAAACGTGGCATAGGCGGCATCGTCGGAGTCCGCGTCATAGGGTTTGCCGCGTTCGTCCCAGCGTTTTTTGATGTGATTCGCGCCCAGGCAGCTGACCGATGTGACATTGCCGAACAGGTTATCCACCACATAGCGCCAGTGGCACAGCATGTCGATAATAATACCGCCCCCATCGGCCTGACGATAATTCCATGACGGACGTTGCAACGGGGTATGCTCGCCCGTAAACACCCAGTATCCAAATTCGCCACGGACTGACAGGATGTCGCCAAAGAAGCCCGTGTCGATGAGGTACTTGAGTTTCAAGAGCCCCGGCAGCCACAGTTTATCCTGAACGACACCGTGCTTGACGCCTTTGGCCTCGGCCAGCCGGTACAGTTCCATGGCCTCTTCCACCCTCGGCGCCACGGGTTTTTCACTGTAAATGTGTTTGCCCGCTTCGATGGCCTGCTTGATGCAAGGGAAATGCCGATCGGTCGTCTGGGCGTCAAAATAGATTTTGTTGTGTTCATCAGCCAACAGCACGTCCAGATCAGTGGACCATGGCAGACACCCATGGGCTTCGGACAATGCCCAGAGTTTATCCTTATTTCGGCCCATGAGCGTCGGCTCGGGCATAATCACATCGCCATTGGCCAGTTTGACGCCGCCTTGTTCGCGAATGGCCAGCAGGGAGCGTATCAAATGCTGATTCATTCCCATGCGTCCCGTCACGCCATTCATAATAATTCCAATGGAATGGGTCTCCATTTATCTTTCTCCTTTTCAGGTTGATATACGACAGCCCCAAACAACAACACACAGCCGTTATGCATTCAGCATCCTGCGAATCCGTCGCAACAATTCACGGTTCATTTTGCCCTTGCGGGTCAGGTTGGAAGACGCAAGCGTGGGCAGGACGACAGCGAACAGGATGGCCAGAAATAACAGAATACTGACAAGAATCGGCGCCAACAGACGAAAAGGCACGTGGAAATGGCTGGGAATCTGGGCGCCGGAAGTCATTCCTGATCGTTCTCAACTTTCAGACAGAAAGGCCCGCCTCCCGCGCAAATGCGAAGACCGGCTCTCGTTCGAAAATTTTGAGTCGCAGACGGGCAGGCCGTCGGCGCCGTCACGCTTTTTGCGCGCTGCGCGGCAAACATCGCGCCGGCGCCTCAGTCGCTTGTTCTCTAACCCAGGGCTCCGCTCCCTATCGGTCGCTCCACCCTGGGCTTTTATATGTCGCCGCCTTCGGGGCTTTGATGATGTTTATATCCTTGGACGCGGGCCTTATAAGGCATCGCCGCCGCGCCCAGGGGCGCCCTGCGTCTTCGCGTTTGAAAAAGTAGTCATCGCGCTGGGCCTCGACGCCATTTTCATCATTTGTTGTGAGCGCCGCAGGCCGCTCATGACCAACTCTCAAAAAGATGATCCGGCGAGCCACAATCGCACGATGGCTTTCGCCGACGGCGACTCGACCAGACGTTAGAAAATATGGATTAATGCATGGATTCAGTCAAGCGCTCAGTCAAAATTGAGAAACGCTTCCGGAATCCGCCAGGCGTCATGGAAGCAGACCGCCGCCATTCAACACCATCTTCCAAGTCCGGAAAGAGAAGGAACGGCCCACCATGGCTCCGGTTAAAGAGAGGCGATGATACCGGATTTGACAGAGCCGTCAGCGCGCGGTTCATCGAAGAAGGAACGAACGAATTATTTAAACCAGAGCCCCGCCAATTCATCCATCCATTGTTTTTCCGATTCGATGATGTCAGCCATGTTTCGGAGGAACCAGGGGTCAATGCCCGTGATTTCATAGAGATTATGGATGCTCCACCCGGATTCCAAGGCATAGCGGACATAGAAGATCCGTTCGGGATTGGGGGTGGAAAGTCGCGCCTCCAGGTTTTTGGGATCGATTTTGCCTTTGCCATCGCCCCCCAGGCCGTGGCGGTCGATCTCCAACGAACGGAGACCTTTCTGGAGCGCTTCTTTGAACGTGCGGCCGATGCTCATGGTCTCGCCTACGGACTTCATCTGGGTGCCCAGATCGTCGCCAGCCCCCGGGAATTTTTCGAAGGCGAATCGGGGGATTTTCACAACGCAATAATCAATCGTTGGCTCAAAACAGGCCGGCGTCTTTTCCGTAATATCGTTACGCAATTCATCCAGATGATACCCCACGGCCAGTTTGGCCGCAATTTTGGCAATGGGGAAACCAGTGGCCTTGGAGGCCAGAGCCGAGGACCGGGACACACGCGGATTCATCTCAATAATCAGGCGCTCGCCCGTCTCAGGGTTGACGGCGAACTGGATATTGGAGCCGCCCGTATCGACGCCAATGGCGCGGATAATGGCAATGGACTCATCGCGCATGGCTTGGTATTCCACATCGGTCAGCGTTTGAACCGGAGCCACAGTGATGGAATCGCCCGTATGAACGCCCATGGGATCCAGGTTCTCAATCGAACAGACAATAACGACATTGTCCGCCGTGTCGCGAATGACCTCGAGTTCAAATTCCTTCCATCCGATCAGAGACCGTTCGACCAAAATCTGGCTGATCGGCGACATGTCCAGTCCGTATGCGGCGATCCGTTCAAACTCTTCCACATTATAGACCGCGCCGCCACCCGTGCCGCCCAAGGTAAAGGCCGGTCGGATGATAAGGGGGAATCCGATGTTCTGCGCCGCTACGCGGGCTTCCTCAATATTACAGCAGATTTCGCTCTCTGGACACTTGACGCCGATGGAACGCATGGTCTCGCGGAACAGATCCCGGTCCTCGGCGCGAGCGATGGCTTCTTCATTGGCGCCGATGAGTTCCACGCCGTGTTCTTTGAGAATCCCCAACCGGTGCAGATCCATGGCCAGATTCAATCCGGTCTGTCCGCCCAACGTGGGCAGGAGGGCATCCGGTTTTTCCCGGGCAATAATGGCCTCCAGCGATTTCGGTGTCAGTGGTTCGATATAGGTACGGTCACCGAACTCGGGATCCGTCATGATCGTCGCCGGATTGGAGTTGACCAGAATGACCTCATATCCGTCGGCGCGCAATGCCTTGCAGCCCTGCGTGCCGGAATAGTCAAACTCACAGGCCTGGCCAATGACAATCGGGCCGGAGCCGATGATCAGAATCTTATGGATATCGGTGCGTTTGGGCATGGCAATCTCTATTCTTAACCGTGATGGGACTACTCGGTGGAACACCTGGCGGGGCAACGTCTCATTCCCCCACCCCCGGTCCGGGGGGTTCTTTTCAGCCCTGATTCTTTTTGTGCGCGTCAATCAGCGCCCGAAACCTCGGGAACAGATCACTGGAATCATGGGGACCGGGCGAAGCTTCCGGGTGATATTGGACACAAAAGGCTGGCAACTCTTTGTGTCGAATGCCTTCGACCGTGCCGTCATTCAAATTCCAGTGGGTGACCTCGACCGACGAAGGTAATGAGTCCGGATCGACACAAAATCCGTGATTTTGGGACGTAATGGCGATGCGACCGGTCGCCAGATCCTTGACCGGGTGATTGGCGCCGCGGTGACCGAATTTGAGTTTATAGGTTTTGCCCCCGAAGGCCAGCGACAGGATCTGGTGGCCCAGGCAGATGCCAAAAGTGGGAAAAATCTCGGCGATCTTGGCCACTTCGGCGCCGATGGCCGCCAGCGGCTCGGGATCGCCGGGACCGTTGGAGAGGAAAACGCCGTCCGGCGCCATGGCCTTGATTTCCTCGAATGGGGTTTGGGCCGGGACCACGGTCGCCAAAAGTCCCTGAGCCTGCATCAGTTCGAGGATATTGCGCTTCATGCCAAAATCCATGGCGACGATTTTGTAGTCCGGACCATCGGCGCTGCGCGGATACAGACGCCGGGACTCAAATCGATAAGGCGAGGCGGTGGTGACCGTGGTGGCCAGTTCGCGGCCAGCCATTTTCGGTGAGGCCTGCAACCGCTCCATTACCGCTTCGGGGGCGGAGAGGTTCGTCGTGATCACACCGCGCATGGCGCCCTGTTCGCGGATATGCAGAACCAGCGCGCGGGTGTCAAAGCCTTCAATCCCCGGAACGCCGTGGCGGGCCAGATAATCCTCCAGCCGCTCCTGGCTGCGGTGGTTGCTCGGCAACGCGGCCAATTCCTTGACAATCAGGCCGGCCGCCTGAATCCTGCCCGACTCATCATCCAGCCGATTGATACCATAATTGCCAATGAGCGGATACGTGAGACAGACAATCTGTCCACAATACGACGGATCCGTCAGAATCTCCTGATAACCGGTCATACTGGTGTTAAAGACGACTTCGCCAAAGGTTTCACGAAAGTCGCCGAAGGCCCGGCCTTGGAAAACGCGGCCATCCTCCAACATCAAGATCGCGGGTCGTTTTTCGGTCAATGGATACTCCCGTCCATGCGTGGAAAGCGATCAAGGCAAAGCGAAATCTGCGAGAACGTCGCCGATTTCTTTCCATTCGCAGGTCAAATTGTAAGGACCTTAAAGAGGCGCCCCCGTCCTGTCAAGCCGAGTTCCGCCCTCAGCCGAAATCTTTGAAGATTTTTGTCATTCAAACCCATACCGATTCGTAACAGATCCATTTGGAATGATAAGAAAAACCCAGACGCGCCCCGCAGGATTCGTCTGGGTTTTCCCGATTTTCTGGTAAAAGACCGTCCGTCGTGCCGATGGAACGATTCCTAAATCGCCAGTCCGCCCCGTTCGCCGGTTCGAATCCGGATACACTCTTCCAGCGGCGTAATGAAGATTTTCCCATCCCCGATCTGATTATCAGCGCTCCGGGCCGCCTTGATAATCGTTTCACAGGTCACATCCACGAAACCATCGTTCACAGCAATATCCAGGCGCATTTTGGGAATCAGGTCCGGCACCACCCGCTTGCCCCGGTATATTTCCTCGACCACCTGTTGTCCATGTCCCGAAACGCGGCTGACCGTAATGCGTTCAATCTCGGCGTCAATCAAAGCCTCCCGGACCTGGTCCAGTCGGCTTTCGCGAATAATAGCGGTTATCAGTTTCATCAATCGTCTCCTGGGCCCTCTTTCGGGCGAAATCAATAGCTGGCGTTCAGCATTCCGTATCCGTGTTCACCGTGATGCGTCAGGTCCAGACCGGCCCGTTCCTCATCGGCCGTGCTGCGCAGGCCAATGGTCTTCTCGATGGCCACCACGAGAACCAGGGTGACCACGGCGGCATAACCGATGGCGATCAGGACGGCCACGGCCTGAATCATCAGCTGATCCATGACGCCCCAGGAACCGCCCACCTTCAGGGCCGCTTCCGCGAACCACTCCGGGCGAATGAAGAAGACCAGGAACAAGGCTCCGACAATGCCGCCCGTTCCGTGAATGCCAAAGGCGTCCAGACTGTCGTCAAAACCGAGTTTTCCTTTCGCGATCAAGGCCAGATAGCAGATCGACGAGGCCAACGCGCCCAGAATCAAGGCGCCCCAGGGTTGAACCACTCCGGCCGCTGGCGTCACAGCAACCAGTCCGGCCAAAATTCCGGACGCCAACCCCAGCGCGGTGGCTTTGCCCTGGTGACACCCTTCGATCAACATCCAGGCCAGCGCGCCGGCGGCGGCCGCCACCTGCGTCGCCGTCAGCGCCTGAGCCGTGGCCAGGCCGCTGCTGATGCTGCTGCCGGCATTGAATCCAAACCACCCCACCCACAACAGGCCGGCGCCGACCATGGTCATGACCAGATTGTTGGGACGCATGGCGGATTTGGGGAAACCGCGCCGGGCGCCCAGATAAATACAGGCCACCAGACCACTGACGCCGGCCGAGATGTGAACCACTGTTCCGCCGGCGAAATCGATGGCGCCCACCGTGCCGAGATTGTACAGGAAGCCGCCGCCCCA
>JADFCT010000207.1 GCA_017161665.1 Candidatus Sumerlaeota bacterium | reverse complement strand
GTCCATGCGGTAGCCGATTCCCCCTTGGGGCCTTACAAGGCTGGCGCGATCATCGGCCCGGGTCACAATCCGGAGATTTATCAACTCAAAGACGGACGCTATGTGCTGTACGTGATCGACGCCCGTTATATGGCGTCGGATCTGAATGGGCCGTGGGAGAAAAGTAAATTCACTTTCGATCCACGTGGCCGGCGGATCATTGAGGGGCTGTCCAATCTCTCCTTTGCCCGGCGCGAAGACGGCTCGTTCATCATGGTCTGTCGCGGCGGCGGCATCTGGTTCAGCCAGACCGGCGTCAGCCCCTGGCTCCAAGTCACGGACCGGCGCGTCTATCCCCCGGTGGAGGGGCGATTCGAGGACCCCGTCATCTGGCGCACGAACGTCCAGTATCACTTGATTGTGAATGACTGGTATGGACGGATCGCCTATTACCTGCGGTCCAAGGATGGCGTCAACTGGAAGGTTGAACCCGGCGAAGCCTATCTCCCCGGAATCGCCCGGTACGCGGACGGAACCGTGGAGGATTGGTTCAAGTATGAGCGCATCAAAGTGCTCCAGGACGAAACCGGTCGCGCCACACAGGCCCACTTCGCCGTCATTGACGTGTTGAAAGGAAACGACAAGGGCAGCGACAATCACAGTTCCAAACACATCTGCATCCCCCTGACGGTGGGGCGGCTCGTCACAGTCCTGAACCAGGAACCCTTGTCGGCCGAGACGAAAAGCATCCGGCTCAAAATCGCAGCCGAAGAGGGATTCGATCCGAGCAAGGATATGGATGTGGCGTCTCTGCGCTTCGGCGCTTCCGACGTCGTTAACTTCGGAGGTGGCAGTCGCGTGACTGGAACGGAGCCGTCGGGGAAGGATTTGATCGTCACCTTTGATGGAACGGGTAACGGATTCACGGACGAAAATTTCGCGGGCAAACTTCTGGGCAAAACCCGCGAGGGGAAACTCCTGTTCGGCTGGGCGCGCCTGCCGGGCGTCGAGTATCTGGAACCCATCCTGTCAGCCCGACTGCCGCGTCCGGCCGGATCGGACGACAGTCCCCGGCTGAATGTGGAAGTCCAGAATTTCGGACAGGTCGCATCGAAGGAAGCGTCTCTTAAGATTTTGCTTAAGGAGGGGGATAAAGAGGAAGTCCTCGCAACCGGCGCTGTGTCGGGCCTTCAACCCTTCGAGGTGACAACTATCGAACTGCCCATCGCCAAACCGCTCGCGCCGGAGGCTAAGCACAGAGTCAAAGTCGTAATCGACGCCAAAACCCAGTATCCATCGATTCTGGAAGGCGAGATGAAGGCGGTAGTAGGGGAATAGCAAGACGTCCAACCGACAGCTGGTGGATGGCTGTCGACGCCGCGCGATGGAATCTTTTGAGAGCATGTCTTCAAGTAACTTACCCACATGGCTTCCGTCATCTTATTTTGGGAACCATGAAGAACAGAAGGGAAAGAAGATGGTTGCGCTACACGTCAAGGCGCGACGCCGCAAAGCACGTCGGGGCGTGGCGTTACTGTTCGATAAAGCCAGTGTCCCAGGATCTGAACATCCGCCAAGCCCCGAAGGTGGCGACATATACAAGCCCAGGGTGCAGCGACCGATAGGGAGCGGAGCCCTGGGTTAGAGCGTGAGCCATTGAGGCGCCGGCGCGATTTTTGCCGCGCAGCGCGCAAAAAGCGTGACGGCGCCGACGGCCACCCGTCAGCGACTCAACATTTTCAAGAGAGAACCAAACATGCCGTTTTCACCCAGCGCGATGTTGCATCCACTCCGAACGGGATTCCTTGTTCTTCTCATCCTGTCGGCTCTTCGTCTGGCGTCGTCGGCAGATTTGCGCCCCGCGCCTGATCAGGAGAATCAGGTTCTCTGGCGTGGGGACCGCTGGGTGTTTCTGGACGATCAGGGGGTGTTCGTGACCTCGGCCGACACGCGGGCGTCCACGGCGCCACTGCCGGTTTTGGGGCGTTCCGTTGAAGACATCCTGAGCCGAAGGACTTCGGAGGCCCCCATTGAATGTCGGCTCGTGGATTTTGTCGATGCGACCGATTCCAACACCCACGCCTTCCGTGACGACGGCGAATCGCGCGTGCTGGATTTGCCATCCGGTCGGTTCCGTGTCACGGGCGTCCCCAAGGGATTTGAACTCAAGTGGTTCTCCTATACGATCCAAACAGCCAATCGGGCCGGACAGCCGCATCTGCTGGTTTATGAACTCTCCAATGACCGTGAACGCTACACGACGATCAACCTGACCACGCCGCGCAAGGAACCGTGGGCGCCGCCGTATGCGGGGCAGGAGACGGTCCGCGTGGACGCTATGCAATTGACGCAGGAGCCGCTGTGGTATGAGCCGGATGTGGGGTTGAGCGTTTATACGGGCCGCGACCTGCCTCTCGACAATCGCCCCTTTCTCTCGCGGTTTATTTTTCACCCCAAGACGGCGCGCCTGACGCTGACCGTTTCGTCCAGCGGCTGGGATCTGAATCGCGTCGAGGAAACGGGAGGCGCCGT
The DNA here is from genome assembly GCA_017161665.1 of Candidatus Sumerlaeota bacterium. GTDB lineage: Bacteria > Sumerlaeota > Sumerlaeia > JADFCT01 > JADFCT01 > JADFCT01. The sequence continues at coordinate 4,434 of JADFCT010000207.1, read as the reverse complement.
CCGCCGCATCTGGGTTTATGAAATCACGAAGCCCCTGCCCCCTCTGACCATTCCAGCCCCCACATCCGTATCCGAAAAGCAGCGGCGCCATTTCGGCGTTTATACGACCCACCCCTGGTACTTTCTGGGCCATTATGGCGTCCCGCCCCACACACCGGAACAACGGGCGCAATCACTGACGAACATGCTGGATACGCTGGCCTTCTCGGGTGTGAACCTCATCGAATTCAACGCCATCAACGGCTCCGACCGGGCGGGACGGGCCTGGTATCCGGGCAGCTACTACAGCGACAAGGATCCCAATCTGCCGAATCTTTTGAAGGAACTACCGCCCCTCGCCTCCGAGCGCGACATCGACCTGATCCCGGTGGTCACCTCCATCACGGCGCCGAAGCCCATCCATGGCGACCGAGCCAACGAATACGGATTCTCGAACCTATCGTTCCAACATCCCGCCGATCCCGAAAGTGATCCGCGGGCCTTCGAAAATCGCGCGCCCGATCCCTTGCGGCCCGAAACGCAGCAGTGGGTAATTCGTCATCTGCTGGAAATTGCCGAGCGATCCAAGGCCTACGGCAACGTGCTGGGCGTGGGCTTCCGCGTCAATGGGAAGATCGGAACCTGTTACATCTCCGGCGAAGACAAGCGGGGCAAGGACATCCGGATCATTCCAGCTTCAGAAATGGGATATTCGCCGTGGAATCTTCAGGAATTTGAGAAGGATACGGGAGTGGCGGTCCATACCCAATTCGGGACGAATTCCATTGCCGCCCACCGGTGGCTGCGCGCTGACGCGATGCGCTGGGATCGGTGGCTGGACTACCGCTGCCGGAAAACGCGCGCCTTCTGGCTGGCCGCCCGCGACGCCATCCGATCCATTCGGGCGGATTGGAATCTCTATGTGCTGACGGATCTGCCCTCGGAAGTCCAGGCGACGAACATCGACTGGCCGGGGCCGGACGCGCCTCCCGATGAAGCCCGCCACGTGACGCTCGACCTGCTGCGCGCCCACGGATACGATCCGCGCCTCTTCACAAAGGACGAGGGCCTCATCATTCAGCGCGTGATGATGATTGACATGGAGCGATACTTCAGCAAATGGGGCCCGCCCTTTGGCTCGAATCCCGAACGGTATCGCGCGTTTCATGAACAGGAGTTTTTGGGCGACTGGTATCGCACCCCTGCCGGCGCGGCTGTGGAAATGTATCACACCTACTGGGAAGAACCGTTTCACCCTCAGGGCGAGTTTGGCCCCGATGGCCGGGGATTCGGCCTCCGGACGGCGACGGCCATGGCGAAGGGGCGCGACTTTTTTCGTCCCTTGACCTTTGCCCTGCGGGCGAATGACGTTGATTCGCTGGTTCTGATGGGGTGGACGCGGCCGACCCTGGGGCGGGAGACGGATTTGCGGTCTTTCGCCCGGGCGTTTCGCGCCATTCCCTTCGACGCGCCCACGCCGTTAGCCGTCCGGCCCGCCCGGCCCCGCCTGACCGCCACCCGTCGGGGCGATCAGGTCCTCGTCCTCAACGATCGCCCGGAAGCCGCCACGGTCGAAATCCGCCTTGATGAGCCGCTGCCTCTGGGGCATTGTGTTGTGGAAGCGACCGACGGCGACGCGCCGCCCGTGATCGGGCCCCACGTGGAACGCCGGGACGCTTTCGAACTTGCGCTGGACGCTTATGATCTTCGCGTCTTCCGGATCGAAAGAAAACAACCATGACACCTCCGCTCCCGACGCCTGAGGCCGCTCCGATCCTGTTCGATCAAAACAGCTGGATTGTCATTGCTGTTTATCTCGTCTTCACAACGGTGATGGGGCATCTGTTGGGGCGGCGCCAGCAGACGGTCCGGGATTTCTTCCTGGGCGGGCGCTCGCTGCCATGGCCGGCGGTGTGCGGCTCCATTATCGCCACCGAACTGTCGGCCATGACGCTGGTGGGCCTGCCCGCCATTTTGTGGGCGGCCACGGGCGACATAGGCTATGGGATTCTGTCCATCGGCGCCATCGTCTCGCGCGTCCTGGTCGCCTGGTGGTTTCTTCCGCGTTTTTATGAGAGCGAACTTTACAGCCCCTATGAATATATTGGGCAGAAACTCGGACCCGGGGCCCATCGGCTGGCCGGTTATCTGTTCATGGTGGGCGGGATCCTGGGGCAGGGGACGCGCGTCCTTCTGACAGCCATCGTGCTTCAAGTCGTCACGGGCCTGGATATCTATGCCGCCATCTGGCTCGTTGGCGTTGCGGCCCTGATCTGGACCGTGATGGGCGGGATCGTCACCGTTATCTGGACCGATGTGATTCAGTTCCTCGTCTTTACCTTTTCGGCTATTTTGACCGTCGTCCTGATCGTGATGCAATACGAGGCGCCGAATGGCGACGCGGGACTGATCCCTCTGGTTTCGCAGGCCTTGGACGCCGGGAAACTCCACCTCCTCAACCTGGACTTCGATTTTTCCAATCCCTATACCCTCTGGGCTGGCGCGATCGGCTATACGATCCACGGCCTTTTTGCTTTTGGCTCGGATCAGATGCTCGTCCAGCGCTGTCTGTGTTGCCGAAGCGTGGGCGATGCGCGCAAGGCCCTTATCTGGAGCAGCATGGGACAGGTGTTAACCTTCTTGTGCCTTTTTGTGGGCGTTTGCCTGTGGGCGTTTTATCAGCATTCGGGTTTGACCGGCGTGCCCTGGCCCGTGGAACTTCTTGAAATCGAAACGAACGCCAACCGGCTACTGGCGGTCTTTATCAAGTATCGTGTCCATTGGTTCTTTGGCGGACTGATGGTGGCGGGAATTTTCGCCGCCGCCATTTCGTCGCTGGACTCGATCCTGGCCGCCTTGTCCCAACAGACGCTGTCCATCATCATGCCCGACGCCAAAGACCGGGGGCGCAAAGCCCTCGCCACGAGCCGGTTGCTGGTGGTGGGCTGGGCCATCGTTCTCTGCGCCATTGCCTCCCTGTTCCAGGCCGTGGTCCAGGGCGAAGGGTTGTTGATTGAACTGGCCCTGTCGGTCGTGGGCTATACGGGCGGCGCCATTCTGGGATTGCTGATCCTGGCCCTGGTTCCCTGGATGCGGCGGGGGGCGCGGGGGCTGGAACTGCCGGCGGCCCTGAGCGTGATGACGATTGTCGCCATCACGCAAAACCATCACCCCGATGACGCCTGGGCGACGATTGGCCTGGCCGTGGCGACCGTCTGGCTGCTCCGGCGCGGCGCAGCGTCGATCCTCAATCGCAACCGCCGCGTCGTCCTCCGGCTGGCGCCGTTCATTCTCTTCATCTTCGCCTGCCATCTCGGCTTCCCGCGGGATTTGAACGTGCTCGGCAATGAGCCATTTGTCCACTGGACAATCTCCTTCCCCTGGAATATCGCTTTGGGGACGGTGGTCATGCTTCTCGCCTCGCTGATGGTTTGCAATCAAAAGAAACCCGATTGGTTCATTATTCACGGCGCCGATCGCGCCAATGACTGACAGCCTTGTTCACAAAAGGAATGACCGCTCATGACCAAATCCACGGATGGGACGATCAAGGATGTGGCCCTCTTTTTTCTGCCGGTCGAAACCCGTGTGCCCCTGAAATTCGGCCCCGAAACGTTGACGAGCGTCACGTGCGCCCGTGTCCGGATGACCGTGGAAACGAAGACGGGCCGTGTGGGTGTGGGGTGGGGAGAGACGCCCCTGAGCGTGCAATGGGTCTGGCCCGCGGCGTTGACCTATGAAGAGCGCCATCAGACGCTCAAGGATTTCTGCCGCCATTTGGCCGGCGCCTGGCGCCATTGGACGCTCAGCGGCCACGCCATGGAAATCGCCCATCCTTTTATCTTCGGCGAACTGCCCCGCATCCTGGACGCCTTCAACGCCAGACGCTCAGACGCCGCCCCCATGCCCTGGCTGGCAGCGCTGGTCTGTTGTTCCGCCTTTGATATTGCGCTCCACGACGCTTACGGCGTGGCCAATGATCGAGACATTTATCAAACCTATAACGCTGAGTACATGACCGCGGACCTGTCGCAATGGCTGACGCCGGCCGAGGACGCCGATGTCTCGTTCTTGGACCGTCTGCCGGACGACTTTTTTGTTTCGTCCGTCCCCACCGTCCTGCCCGCCTGGCACCTGGTGGGGGGGAAGGATCTGATTGATCCCTCCGAGTTGACAGGCAAGGAGCCGGACGACGGCTATCCGGTCCTGCTGGCCGACTGGATCGCCCGCGACGGCCTGAAATGTCTGAAGGTCAAACTCCGCGGTGACGATCCGGATTGGGACTATGAGCGACTCGTTCAGGTGGGGCGACTGGCGGTCGAGGGCGGCGTGGACTGGCTGACAACGGATTTCAACTGTACGGTCAGGGACCCGGATTATGTGAACGCCATCCTGGATCGGCTGGTCATCGAACACCCGCGCCTGTATGGCATGATCCTTTATGTCGAGCAGCCC
>JADFCT010000206.1 GCA_017161665.1 Candidatus Sumerlaeota bacterium | reverse complement strand
GAGAATATGACGATCCAGCACCGTCGGGATTCGTTCTGCGGCAAAATGTCGGCTTGCAACAATCTGCGTCAATATGGAATTCGTTATACGCTGACCACGTTGCATACCGATACGCCGGAGTCCGAAACCTTTACGAAGGATCTGTCGAATTTCGCGGCGACCTGTCGCGTCGTTCGGAAACTGCGTCGTCTGCGTATCGGCGCCCTGGGCGCCCGCCCCGCGGCCTTCAAAACCGTGCGCTACAGTGAAAAACTTTTGGAGACCGCCGGCATCAGCGTGGAGACCATTGACCTGTATGAGCTGTTTGGTCGGGTGGATAAACTGGCGGATTCCGATCCGGTCGCTCTGGCCAAGATCGAAGAACTCAAGCGCGCGTTCGATACCTCCAAGGTCGCCGGGACGGCCCTGCTGCGCATGGGCAAATTCGGCGCGGTTGTCGATCAATGGATGGAAGAGGAATCTCTGGACGCCACGGCGATTCAATGCTGGACGGCCATGGAGGAATTCTACGGTATTGTCCCGTGCGCGTGCATGAGTCTCATGAGCAACAAGTTGATCTCCAGCGCCTGTGAGGTGGATATTATGGGCGCGATTGGCATGGTGGCCATGGCCGAGGCCGGCCGGACGCCCAGCGCGCTGGTGGACTGGAACAACAATTATGGCGGCGATCCGGACAAGGGCGTTGTGTTCCATTGTTCCAATTGGCCCGGAGACGTGCTCCAATGCGAAACCGGATGCAAACCGATCATGGAGTTTCAGGAAATCATTGCGGGGACCGTCGGCGCCGACAACACCTATGGCACGATCTATGGCCGCGCGAAGACAGGGCCCTTCACTTATCTGCGTGTCAGCACGGACGACGCCATGGGGGACATTACCGCCTACATTGGCGAGGGCAAAATGACGGATGATCCCCTGAATACGTTCGGCGCCTACGGTGTGGTTCACATCAACCGCTTCCAGGATCTCTTGCGCTACATCTGCGAGAACGGTTTTGAGCATCATGTGGCCATCAACCTGACTCCGGTTGCCGACGCCGTGGAAGAGGCCTTGAGCAATTACATGGATTGGATTGTCTATCATCACGCCTGAGACGGGGTGAAGCGGAGGCGAGAGGCAAGGTCGTTCGCGGTCTTGTCCTCTTTTTCTCCTTTGGATTGACACGTGTAAAAACAGCGCGTCGGTATGCGCATATTTTGAGACGAAAGGGAGCAGTTATGAAAAACAACAGACAAGGAAACCTGTGGTTGGGTCTGGGCCTGGCCCTGGCGATGATCGTTTGCCTGGCTTCGGTTTCCCCTGCCGAGTCCGTGACATTCGATTTCGAACAGCCGGAACCAATCCGCGAGCAATGGCGACAGACAAACTGGGCGGGGCAGGGGGCGTTCTCAATCTCCGATCAGGGTCGCGGGACTGGACGGTGTCTGGAGATTCAGGCGCGCGAAGGCGTGGATTCGGCGTGGCATGCCCGTGTTCCGGTCAAAGCCTTTTCCACCTACCGACTGACGGGTTGGATTCGGACGCGGGGTGTCGAAACGGAATCCGGACGCGGGGCCTTGTTGAATCTCCACTCCCGCGAGGGGGCCACCCGCGCTCTCAAGGGCACTACCGACTGGACGAAAGTCGAAATGACTTTCGAGACCATGGCCGAAGGCTCCGTTCAGATTAACTGTCTCCTGGGCGGTTGGGGTTCGGCTACCGGGACGGCCTGGTATGATGACATTGTCTTGGAATGTCTGTCCACCACACCGCCGGGACCGAACGAAGCTGTCGTGGATCTGTCCACAACTGGTGAGCCGATTTCCAAGTATATTTATGGTCAATTTATTGAGCATTTGGGCCGGTGTATTTATGGCGGCATCTGGGCCGAGATGCTCGAGGATCGCAAATTCATTTTCCCCATCACGACGGACTATAAACCCTACCGCAATATGAACCGGGAGAAGCAACCGGGCGAAATCTTCTTCGATATCCTGGTGGCTTCCCCCTGGCGAATTGTGGGGACAGGCGCTGTTGTTTCAATGGTTGAGGAAAACGACTGGACCCGTCAGGCTGTGCCGCAGGTGACGGTGAAGGCCGACGCAGCCGGCATTGAGCAACTGGATCTCGCCCTGATTGAGGGGAAGGAGTATGTGGGGCGTGTCGTCCTGGCCGCCGTGGAAGGTTCCGGACCGGTGGAGGCGCGTCTGATCTGGGGCGATGGGGCCGATGAGCGTTCCGTGGTCTCGATTCCCCGTTTGTCCAAAGAATTCACGAAATACCCCCTTCAATTCAAGGCGGGCGCATCGACGGAAAACGGGCGTCTCCAGATTATCGGTTCCGGTAAGGGGACGTTTCAGATAGCGGCGGTTTCGTTAATGCCCGCCGATAACGTCGAGGGCTTCCGTCCCGATGTGCTGGCTCTGCTCAAGGAACTGGATTCTCCCATTTATCGCTGGCCCGGTGGCAACTTTGTCAGTGGCTATGAGTGGCGCGATGGCATTGGTGATCCCGACAAACGGCCTACCCGCCGCAATCCCGCATGGACCGGCATTGAGCCGAATGATGTGGGAATCCATGAGTTTGTCAAATTCTGTCGCCTCATCAACACCGAACCGATGATCGCGGTCAATACCGGCTTCGGCGATGCCTGGTCCGCCATGGAGGAAGTTGAATATTCCAACGGGGGTGTGGACACGGCCATGGGTCAATGGCGCGCGGAGAACGGGGATGCCGAACCCTTTGATATCGAATGGTGGTGTGTGGGCAACGAAATGTTCGGGAGCTGGCAATTGGGCTATATGTCCCTGAACCATTACACGATCAAGCACAACCTGTTCGCCGAGCGTATGTGGAGCGTCGATCCGGATCTCAAACTCGTCGGCGTCGGTGAGGCGGGCAATTGGTCGCGTGGCATGTTGGAACGATGCGCAGACAATATGGACCTTCTCAGCGAACACTTCTATGTTCAGGAAGACCGAAACAGCCTGGTGGGTCACGTCAATCTGCCGGTCCGTCAAATCCGACGGATCGCCGATGCCCATCGCGAGTATCGCAAGACCATTCCCCAGTTGGAGGGGAAAGATATCCGGGTGGCCATGGATGAATGGAACTACTGGTATGGGCCCCATGTGTATGGCGAACTCGGCACGCGCTATTTCCTCAAAGACGCCCTTGGCATCGCCGCCGGCCTCCACGAGTTTTACCGCAACAGCGATATCTACTACATGGCCAACTATGCGCAGACGGTCAACGTGATCGGCGCGATCAAGACGACCAAGACGGACGCGGCCTTTGCCACCACCGGTCAGATTCTGGCCATGTATCGAAAACAATACGGCGCCCATCCGCTGACCGTTGAAAACAAAGGGCGTGTTCTGGACGTCGCCGCCGCCTGGACGGAAGATCGCAAGACATTGACGTTGTCTGTGGTGAATCCCCTTGAGGAAGCGCAGGAACTCAAACTCGGCTTTTCGGGAGGAAAGGCGCCAACCGCAGGGACCGTCCATCGACTCTCAGGGCCTGAACCGGGCGCGTATAATGAGCCGGGCAAGGATTTAGTCGTGACGATCCATGAGGAGGCTTTCACCCTGACGGGCGACACGCTGGAATTGCCGCCGCTGAGCGCGTCCATCTATCGGTTCAATGTGAAGTAGGGGACGTTTTATATCAGTGGGCGTGGCGGTTGAATTCCCCCAACTCCTGTTCCACAATCGAAATCATCGTGTCAAACATCCCCGGCCCTTGACATTGGGCCGGGGATTTCTTTAGGGTCGATACGACGAACTTATAGCGTTTTATAAGATATGACCAATGAAAGGGCACACACGATGAATGACATTCAGGAATCGATGAATCGCCGCGTTTTTAGCCAGACCCTGATCGGCGCCAGTCTCGCGGGGGCTTTTGCGATGAAGGCGGGGGGCGCCGAGGCAGCATCTTCCACGCTGCTGCTGGGCGGTCCTGTGGGAGGAAGCAAGGACCCCGCCGACTGGACGGCCAAGCATAAGGAACTCGGATACCGGGCCGCTTATTGTCCCTTGCAACCGTCGGCGGACGACGCCACGGTTCGCGCCTATGAAGCAGCGGCGCAGAAGGCGGGGCTGGTCATCGCGGAAGTTGGCGCCTGGAGCAATCCCATGAGCGCGGACGAAGGACAGCGCAAGGCGGCTTTGGAAAAATGTCAGACCAGCCTGGATCTGGCCGATCGTATTGGCGCCCGTTGTTGCGTCAACATCACCGGCTCGCGTGGGGCGAACTGGGCAGGGCCGGATGCCAAAAATCTGACCGACGAGACCTTCGACATGATTGTCGAAACCACCCGCTCCATCATCGACGCCGTCAAGCCCACCCGCTCGTTCTATACACTGGAAATGATGCAGTGGGCCTATCCCGATTCCGTGGATTCGTATCTGCAACTGATCCGCGCCATCGATCGCGAACGCGTGGCCGTTCATCTTGATCCGGTCAACATCGTCAATTGTCCCGAGCGTTACTACAACACCGGCGCGCTGATTCGGGACTGCTTCAAGCGGTTGGGGCCCATGATCCGCAGTTGTCATGGCAAGGATGTGATCATGACAGAGGAGCCGTTGGTTCATCTCAGTGAAATCCGTCCCGGCTTGGGCAATCTCGACTACACTGTGTTCCTGAAGGAATTGCGCAAGCTGCCCGACGTGCCGCTCATGCTTGAGCACCTGCCCAATCAGGAGGAATACAAACAGGCGGCCGACTATGTTCGTTCCGTCGATGCCAAGATATAAGGGAGAGAATTCATGACCGTATCCAACCGAAGGCAGTTTTTGAAAGTCGCGGGACTCGGCGCCGCGGGGCTGGCGGCGCATTCACTGAGCTCCAAGGCCGCCCGGGCTGCCTCCGAGCGCCCGAATATCATTTGGATCTATTCCGATGACCATGCCCAGAACGCCGTCAGCGCCTATGGCGGCCGACTGGCCCAGGTGGCTCCGACGCCCAACATTGACCGGCTTGCCCACGAAGGCGTCCTCTTCAGGAACAGTTTTGTCACCAACTCCATCTGTGGCCCCTGTCGCGCTGTCATTCAAACGGGCAAACACAGTCATCTCAACGGCTTCCGTCAAAACGGGGATCGCTTTGATCCCACGCAGCAGACCTTTCCTAAACTCCTGCAAAAAGCCGGATATCAGACCGCGGTCTTTGGCAAATGGCATCTGGCCACCGAACCGGCCGGTTATGACGCCTGGGAAGTCCTCCCCGGTCAGGGACACTACTACAACCCTGACTTCATCACGCCGAAGGGCCTTATCCAAGAACCCGGTTATGTGTCCGACCTCATCACCGACAAGGCCCTGAACTGGCTGGACAACCAACGCGCTGCGGACAAGCCCTTCATGCTCATGATCCAACATAAGGCGCCGCATCGCGAATGGGAGCCGGGTCCGGATCATTTGACCCTGTTCGATGACGTGGAGATTCCCGAGCCGGACAACCTTTTTGACGATTACGAAGGGCGGGGCACGGCAGCGCGTGAACAGGATATGACCATCGAAAAGACCATGCGCATGAATGCGGATCTCAAGGTCTGGGGCAAAGAATCCAGTCAACCTGGAGGACCGGAACATGGAACCTGGAAGCGCACCTATGGTCGCATGACGGAGGAGCAGCGGAAAAACTGGGACGCCGCCTATGACCCCAAGAACAAGGCCTTTCTCGAAAAGGATCTCAAGGGCCAGGATCTCGTGCGCTGGAAATATCAGCGCTATATGAAGGACTATCTGCGCTGCATCCGTTCCGTGGACGATAATGTGGGGCGGGTTCTGGATCATCTCAAGGAAAAGGGACTGGATAAGAACACGGTCGTCTTCTATTCATCTGACCAGAGTTTCTATCTGGGCGAACACGGCTGGTTCGACAAGCGGTTCATCTATGAGGAATCGCTGCGGACGCCTCTCCTGGCGCGTTGGCCCGGCGTGGTCAAAGCCGGTTCGGAGGTGGAGCCGATGGTTCAAAATCTGGATATGGCTGAAACCTTCCTCGACATGGCCGGCGCGCCGATTCCCGGTGATATGCAAGGCGCCAGTCTCGTTCCGCTGATGAAGGGGGAAACGCCGGCCGATTGGCGCAAGTCCATCTACTATCAGTACTATGAGGGCGAAAAAGCCGTCCATGCCGTCTATTGCCATTACGGCGTGCGCACCCAGCGCTACAAACTCGTTTACTTCTATGACCTGGACGAATGGGAGTTCTACGATCTGGCGACCGATCCCCAGGAAATGCGCAGTGTGTACAATGAAGAAACGTACGCCGATGTCGTGCGCGGCCTGAAAGTGGAGTTGAAGCGGCTGAGGGAACTTTACAAAGTGCCTGAGGAAAAGAAACCGAAGGCTTAGGGTTCAAAAGGCGCCAGGTGGGGGACCACTTGGCGCCTTTTTCCGATGGGGCATTTATGAAATTTCCGCAGCGGGCTGAAGATCGGAAAGGCTCGCGGGGTCGGCTTTTTCAATGACTTGCATGGATTTCCAGTGTCCGGCCCTGTAGCGCAGGAAGAAAATGACGGCCATGGAGGCGATATACAAACCGGCGAAGCCCCATGCGTACAGGACGGAATCCCGCGTCCGCCACTGAGAGCAGATCAGATAGGATGGCAGAATCAGGACTCCCGTCGACATGGCCAGAGTGACCCACATGACGAAGCGCGTGTCCCCGGCGCCCTTGATGGCCGACGAATAAACCAGGCTGATGGCATCGAAGAGCGAGTATATGGCCACGATACGCATCAGCATGACGGACAGATCCATGATTTCCTCAAAATTGGGATCGTTGGGTCTGTTTTCCAGTAGCAGTATCAGAAGGGGGCGGGGGATGGCGACAAAGAGGAAGGCGATAAAGGCCATATAACCAAAGACCATGATTGCGACATTCCGCGTGGCTTTTTGCGCAATGGGGATGGCCCCTTTCCCGATTTGCTGTCCCACGATGGCCGAAAGGGCGA
>JADFCT010000205.1 GCA_017161665.1 Candidatus Sumerlaeota bacterium | reverse complement strand
CAACGCCAGCGCCGCCCGCGTGGAAACGCCCAGCTCGACCATGGAGGACTCCCGTGTGGCCTGGACAATGGCCTGAATATAGGCGATGATGTCATCATTGGCACGAACCTGATAGACCAGATCCTGCATGGTTTCCAGTTCGGCGATCGTCATGACGGGCTGGACATGATCGATTCGCCCCACATGAACCTGCTCTCGGAGAATTTGCTGCTCTTCGCTCGGTGACGGATAGCCCATGTGGACGCGCAACAGAAACCGATCCAGCTGCGCCCGGGGAAGGGGAAACGTTCCGTGATATTCAATGGGATTCTGGGTGCCAATCACCAGGAAAGGATGGGGCAGATCGCGCGTCTGGCCGTCGATGGACACTTGAGCCTGACTCATCGCCTCCAGCAAGGCGGATTGCGTTTTCGGGGTCGTGCGGTTGATTTCGTCGGCCAGAACAATATTGGCGAAAACCGGGCCGGGTTTGAAATCAAAGGTCTTCGAGGTTTCATCATAAATGGAGACGCCCAGGATGTCGGACGGCAGCAGGTCACTGGTAAACTGAATCCGCTGAAACAGGCAATCCACGGATCGGGCCAGCAACCGGGCCAGCGTGGTCTTGCCCACGCCCGGCACGTCTTCGATCAAAATATGCCCCCGGGCCAGAATCCCGATGAGCAGGATCCGAATGGCCTGTGACTTGCCTTTGATCACCTGCTCACAGTTATCCTGAAGGGTCTGGATTTTCGCGCTGGCGGTCTTAAAGTCCATGAATAAGTTCTCGCAGAGAATTGGAACGCGATCGCATATCGGCGTCAGTATATTTCCGGCTTCGGATCGCGCGACAGCAGATCGCGCACGGCGGAGGCCGGCGGTTTCGAGTTGTACAGGATTTCATACACCTGCCGCGAAATCGGCATATCGACCTTGAATCGTTCGGCCAGTCGTTGGGCGCTGCGCGCGGCCCAAATGCCCTCGACCTCCATGCCGATTTGCGCGCGCGCCGCATCGGCGTCCACCCCCCGCCCCAACAATTCACCAAAATTCCGATTGCGGCTGTGGTGTGACGTGGCGGTTACAATCAGGTCGCCCATGCCGGCCAGTCCGGCGAAGGTCTCCATGCGGGCCCCGATTTGAACGCCCAGGCGGGTGATCTCGGCCAGTCCCCGCGTAATCAGAGCGGCCCGTGAATTATCGCCGAACCCCAGCCCGTCGCAAATCCCGCTGGCGATGGCGATGACATTTTTCAAAGCGCCGCCCAACTCAATGCCCAGTAAATCATCACTCGTATAGACGCGGAAGCGTTCCGTATTGAACAAATCCTGAACCTGCAAGGCCACCCCTTCGTCCCGCGCGGCGGCGACAATGGTCGTCGGCATCCCTTTGGATACCTCTTCGGCGTGGCTGGGGCCGGACAGCGCCGCAATGGGCCCCCGACAGGTGAAAACGGATTCCGCGATCTGCGACATCGTATAGCCCGAATCGCTTTCAATGCCTTTGGCGCACAAAACGACGGTGGCCGGCGGAGCGTCTTTGAAGGCCTTTTTCAGGTTTTTCGCCAAAGGACGCACGCCCCGCGACGGAACCACAAAGATCCAGTGACGGCTGCCATTGGTGGCTTCGTTCAGATCATTGGTCACCGGCATCTCATCCGGAACCACAAGATCGGGTAGTTTGAGGGGACGCCGCGTGGCGCGGATCGCATCCACGACAGAGGGCTCGTACTCCCAGACCTTGACAGAATGGCCCTTATCCCACAGCAAGCAGGCCAGCGTAATGCCCCAGGTGCCGGCTCCAAAAATGGTGACGTTTTCTGGATTCATAGTGGTTCACCGTCATCCAATGGCGGCGCCGCTCCTAAAAGTATGATTTCTGAATACGCTCAACCATCATCTGCGCCGATTGTTCAATGCGGGTGCTGAGCTTATCATCCATATTCAACGCCTGAGCCAACTCATGGTTGGATAAAACATCCGCTTTGTGGGCCACCAGGCTATGGCCCAGTTTCCGTGTCAGGGCGTTGGAGTAGTAGGTGACCACCACGGCTTCGCTGCGGGTGTGGATGTCCGCGTCGGTATTGTGATGGGTGGCCACATCAATAAAGATTTCCGGATAGCCCCATTTCGTCAATAACGCGGCCCCCAGATCGTTGTGCAAAGTCTGGACCAGTTTCAGAGCCATGGTGGGCGTCACGATCCGCGTGTTCCAGAGTCCGAGATCAAAGCCCTGTTGAATCATACTGACAATGAAAAACTTGCCGATGTCATGGAGCAGGCCGGCGGCGAAGAAATCCTCCGTATCCTCAATCCCCAACATCTCCGAAACCAGTTGATTCGCATGAGCGGTGGCCAGACTGTGCATCCACAGTTTAGCCATCAGGTCTTCCATGCCCTTGTGGCTTGTCTGGAACATGCCTTCCAAGGCGACGGTTTGGACCAGGTCCCGCAAGGCCTCCACACCCAGCCGGGTCACCGCCTGGCTGATACTGGCGATGGGATCAGGCCCGGCAAAGACGGGCGAATTGCATAAGGACAGGACCCGCGAGGCCAGCGCCGCCTCGCTCTTGATCAACTCCGCCACCTCGCCAAAGGCCACATCCTCGGCCTCCATCATTTTCTGCAAATCCAGCGTAATCTGGGGCATGACCGGCAATTGGAGCCCCGGCGCCTCCAACATCACACGCAACGCCTTGATCAACTCCCCTTCCAGATTGTTGGACGTATAGTCGATACTCAGTTCGACTCCCAGTTTTTCATTCGCCTCGCGGACCTTGAGCGAGGCGACATCCATCTCCGATTCCTTGATCATCAGGTCGGCATTCCGGGCAATACGCAGATCCCGTTCCGTTTTTTTTAATTGCTCTTCCAGAGCAGTATTCCGAGCCCTCAAAGCCTCCAATTCCGCCAACGCCTCGGAAGAATCCGATGGGGGCGGGACACGCCGTTTGGCCTCGGCCGCCTGATGATTGTCCAAGGTCGCCATCAGGGGGGCCGTATTGATCGGCGGCGTCAAAACAGAACAAATCCCTGCGCCGTTGATATAGGCGAACGGGTCCAGCCCTTCGGTCGATTCGGCATAAAGGGCCCGCGGCGTCCAGGGGATTTTCTCCCGCGCCTTGGCCAGAAACTCCAGCGCCGACGGCTTCGTCAGGCCGGCATCGACCACGAGCAAATCCACTTGGGATTGAGTCAGTTTCCGAATGCAGTCGTTGACGTTCTCCGCAATCGTCACCTGGATGGAATCATTTGCAATCAGTTCAGCGAGAATGGGCGCGCGGTTTGCGTCATGATGGAGCAAAACAAAAGAATAGGGCATGACCAGCCAACCTCGAACAAACAGATTGCGGCTCGCGCAGCCGAACCGCTTAAAAAGGGTACAATGTCAATCAGGGGGAATCCAAGCTGATTTCGATCACCTGGCCGTCATAGGCCAATTGGGCGGTTTCGGGCAAGTCCGCGTTGGTCTCCGCATGGCCCAGATGATGACACATGTGAACAAACCAGGCCTGCCGGGCAGTGGTCTGATGAAAAACATCCAGCGCCTGCCCCAGACTGAAGTGCGTCGCATGGGGTTCGGGACGCAGCGCGTTGAGGATCAACACCTCCACCCCCTCCAGCCGCGCCATCGTCTCCGGCGGGATCTCGCTGGCGTCCGTAATCACGGCCAGCGGGCCGATCCGATACCCCAGAATATCCAGAATGCCATGCTTGACGGGCAGGGGCGTCACGGCCTGACCGAACAAATCAAAAACGCCGTCCACAGCCCGCAACTCGAAGTTCGGCACACCGCCGCCGATCTGAACGGGATGGAAGCAATAGGCGAACCGGCGATGGATTTCCTCCAGTTCCAGGGCCGATCCAAAAATCGGAATCGCCTTCCGCCCCCGCATCGTATAGATGCGCAATTCATCCAGCCCCCCCACATGATCGGAGTGGGTATGCGTCAGCAAGACAGCGTCCACATCGTGAATGGCATGACGCAGGGCCTGCTCGCGAAAGTCAACCGAAGCGTCCAGCAACACCGAATGCCCCTGATATTGCAGCCAAAGCCCCGATCGCAGGCGGCGATCCCTGGGATCACGGGACCGACACACCGCGCAATCGCACGTAATCACGGGAATCCCCATGGACGTGCCCGTCCCAAGAAACGTGACTTTCAGAGTCGTCATAAAGGGCCGGCTCCTGTCGATGGACCAATGGGGTTAGACATTGCGGGGAAACGTCCCGGCCACCGAACGTTCCCCCGCAATGGAATGGACTCAATCTATCGGAACACGAATTACCCCTCGAACGCATTGCCCACCTTGCGGGCCCGTTCGGGTTTGTCCAGGTCAATGCCGTTCGCAATGCCAACAGAAACCAACAGATTCCATCCGGCCATCAACTGAAGGAAACTGTCATACCCCCACACGTGGGGGATTTCGATGGTCGGGAAGAGGGTCGGTTGCGACGCAATGGCAACGACATACATCCCGACACCTTTCTCAAGGCAATCCCGGAATTTTTCGACTTCTTCGGGGTAGGGATCGACAATCACCACGACTTCGCCCGGATTCATGACTTCCTCGATGCCATGGACGGCGTAGGTGCCTTCCAGGTAGTCACTCTTCCGGCGAGTGATTTCATTGGTTTTCAGCGTCAATTCCTCAGCCACACCATTGTTGCGTCCCGCAAAATGAATCACCGGCGCGGCGGCGACGGCCTGAACGATTTCGGAGGGGATTTCCATTTCCAGGGCCTGGCGTCCCGCGTCGGCGGCCTGCTGCTGATTGTTCGCCACGTGAGGCGAACCGGCATCCGTGACGGCGCACAACAGCGACTGATAGAACAGCCCCTGCTCGACCACGCTCTTCGTGGCGGCCACGGCGTCTTCCTTGCCACACGTCAGCACAAAGCATTCATTGGATAAGTCGGCCAGTTTCGTACCGTCATGGGCGGTCAGACCATAACGCGCCGAATGCCCTTTTTCTCTCAAGCGATGGAACAGGGAAATGACTTCCTTCGTCTGACCGCTGTTGCTGGCGCCGAAGACCACAAAATCGTCCAGGGCGTATTCATGGGCCTGACGGGCGCCTTCGGTGGCGACCATGAAGGGACTGCCCGCCCGCAGGACTTCGGTGATCATATTCTTGGCTGGGAAAATCCGACTGGAACCTTCCCCGGTCAAAAACAGTTTCCCCCGTTTTTTGACTTCTTCTGCCACGGCCGCCGTCTGCCCATAATCAAATCGGGCCATGATATCCGGCGTTTCCAGCATTTCCTGGACCAGAGCAAAGTCTTTATATTTCGCGTCCACTAAATTCATATCGGATAACCTCCTCGGGTGTGATGAAAATTGTGAGAATCCTCGCCGCCGGCGTCCAGCGAAAACGGCAACCGCCGTGGCGTCCGGCAATCAAGAAACCGTGATGTTGGTCAGTCGGCCATAGTCAGGCAGGTCGCCCACCAGCGGACGAACATACTCCAGAAAAGCCGGCGTGATGTCGTTGCCTTCGGCGTTGATAAACGCGTCCGGCATGGGTTTGGCGCGCACGGCCACATCCGACAAGGGCGCCGTTTTCAATTGGACGGAATAAGGCGTCGACGCTTCGCGCACGATGGAGACCATGACGCCCGTCACCCCCTGAGCGGCCAGTTCCACCGCCTTGGCTCCACAGGCATAGGCCTCATCAATGTCCGCTTTGGACGCGCGGTCAGCGCCGCACATGGGCAGCGACTCCGTAATCTGAAACTCGCCGCGCCAACCGAACGTATCCGCGATCATCCGGTGCAGAGCGGTCGCCGCGCTGGCCCCGCCCATGGCGCCAAATTCAATGTTGGAAAACCGGTCTGTCGTTTCACTGGCGCTGACGGGGCGCCCATCGGCATAACACACCCCTTCGCCGACCACAACGGACACAAAGCCCCATCGATCGTAAGCGGCCTGGACCCAGCCGAGGAATTTGTCTTTATCGAAGGGCCGCTCGGGCATGAGAATGATATGCGGGGCGTCTCCCTCCTGCGTCCGCGCCAGGGCCGACGCCGCCGCCAGCCAGCCCGCCTCGCGGCCCACTGTCTGAAACACCACAAACTGATCGACCTTCTGCATGTCCCGCGCCAACCAGCCAGCCTGACGAACCGACAGGGCCACATAACGGGCCGCCGAGCCAAAGCCCGGGGTGTGATCCGTTCCGAAAAGATCGTTATCCACCGTCTTCGGAACGCCCACACCAATGAGGTTATAACCGGCCGCTTGGCAATGGGCTTCCACCCGGTGGATGGTGTCCATGGTGTCGTTGCCACCAATGAGGAAGAAGTAGCGGATGTTATATTTGCGAAGGACCTCGATGATGCGCGCGAAGTCGGCTTCCTGAACCTTGTAGCGACAACTGCCCAAGGCCGATCCCGGCGTGCTCCTCAGGCCCTTGATGACGGCCGCGTCCTCGGCGCTCAGATTGATCAGGTTTTCCTCCATGAATCCCTGAATCCCAAATCGCATCCCATAGGCGTTTTCAATGTCCGCCACCTGGCGGCAGGCTTCGATCACACCGCAAAGACTGGCGTTGATCACACTGGTGGGGCCACCGCTTTGGCCAATAATCGCATTGCCCTTCATCGTCAAAAAGTCCTTTCGTTAATAATGCCGTTGATTTGTTTTTGATTGTGGCTTTTGGACAATTGGTTCCCGCCATGGGCGCATGGCCCGATGGTTTCTTTGTTTGCTATTGGAACCCTTTTTTATTCTCTGACGGACGGGCGTCGGCGCCGTCACGCTTTTTGCCTGCTGCGCGGCAAAAAGCGCGCCGGCGCCTCAGTCGTTCTTCGTCAGACCCAGGGCTCCCCTCCCAAGGGTCGCTTTGCCGGGCTGTTAACTTCTGCCCCCTAACAGGGCTTGAGCAAAAGAATGCCCAGAGAAAACTCATTGTTTTCGCGAGCCTTAATGAATCTTTCCCGTCCATACCAGCAGATTCCGAAAGAACTGCGCGT
>JADFCT010000204.1 GCA_017161665.1 Candidatus Sumerlaeota bacterium | reverse complement strand
GAACTGCGCCACATTCTCGGGCAGCAATTAATCTGAATAATGGTGTATTTACAAACAACCTTTGCTGCTGGAATCAGGCTGGTTTTGGGAATATCAGTTTCTGGGGCAGCATGGTAATCAACTGCACTTTTTTCGTGCCGAAAAGTGAACCAGTCGATGGCATCTATTTGCCGACACTTACGGCCATTGAAGGCGTGTTCGAAAATTGTATCGTTGACGGCGATATTCTAGATGACTATGTCGTACCGGCTTTTTGCTGCATTAAAGGGTGGAATAAAAATGGAGAAGGAAATATTTCAGAGGATCCTTTGTTTGTATCCAAAGAATATGGCGCTGGCGATTTTGGGCTTTCCCCCCTGTCACCTTGTATTGACGCAGGGAAACGCATCAGAGGCCTGACGACAGACCTGGAAGGGACAGTACGTCCCAGCGATGGTACGGATGAACCGTGCGGGGACGGATCAGATTATGATATTGGGGCAATCGAATTCTATAGAGAAGGGGAAAAGCAATGAAGAATATCTTGACGGCTTTCTTGACATCAATTCTCATCATCTTTGGGCACCATGTTCAGGGTATACATTACTATGGCGATATAGTTAGTCACTTTAATGGTGATGGCAAAAGTGTAATGTTGAAAACATGGGGTAATGAATATCACAATATTACCGAGACACAGGATGGATATACGACAGTATTTGACTATACACTTGAACAGCACTGTTATGCTGAACTATCGCTAGATCGGAAGCGACTAGTTTCCACAGGTCTCTCCATCTTGGATCGTGCGCCAGATTATCTAAACAAGAATATACGATCCGAAGAAGACATAACTTTCTTACAGAATGGGACAGTGCCATCGGAGAATGAGGGAGTAGCGGTCTCAAATGACATACAGCAAACGGCCTTAGTATCCCTTCAAGGAGGAGTGACTTGGGAGGCAGTCCCTAAGGTCGGGGAGGATATAAAGGGTTTAGTGATCCCAGTTTGCTTTACCGGAACAAACTTCGGAGTGTCAAAACAGCAGATAGATGATTTCTTCAACAAAGACAACAACAGCCACAGAACGAATAATGGTTCAATCGCACAATACTTGCGAGAGGTTTCAGGAGATCCAAACGATGGCAAGCAGCTAAACATAACTTGGACGATATGCGACTTTTTAGATATGAAGATGACCAAATCTACTGCTGCTTCTACGATGAACTACATGACTTTTATAAAAACTGTCTTGAACAAAGTGGTGGCAACAGAAATAGATATTTCTGTTTTTGCCAATAATGATTCTCAATTAGATTATATTCACATTATCCATGCAGGAGGGGCACTTTCAGGGTGCGTAGCTTCAGGATACTGCGCGAACTTTGAAGGAGCCTATTTGTACAACGACTATCCGCGATGGGAGTACAATGGTTACCATACGGCATTTGTATCTGTATGCCAGGAACAAGTTCCCTCTCTTGATACAATGGGGCTTCAAGTGCATGAAATTCTTCACAGTACCGGGTACATTGACCATTCTTATTGGAGCCCAGCCACAACCAACGGCTATGGCAGTGGCATGTTTGATAGGCTGGGCTATCGCAATGCAACCCATAACCCTTTGATGAATAACCGAGATCCATGCGAACCCAGCGCTTTCCAAAAATACTTTGCCGATAGGAGGAGCAAGTATTATAACACCGACAGATCAAAATCTTGGCTTACAATCGAAGAATTCGTCGACTTGAAGAACTGCGAGGCTGTGGCTGGCAATAACTATGTTTACAAATTCACAAATCCTGCTCGGGCATCAGAGTATTTTCTTGTTGAAAACAGAACTTCGCCAACTCATGACTCCACAGTTGACAGCCGAGACACCGAGCTTGGGAACTTTGGCAATGGTATTGCCATTTGGCATGTTGATGAAGATTCTCCTTTGCCATGGAAACCGCCCACTAGAGGAAGTGCTTCAAATGATCACTATTCGTGTTCACTGGTGCAAGCTGACAATCGATATGATTTTGAGAATGCTGCGAATGGCGGAGATTACACTGATCTGTGGAGCGGGGCAACTGGTACTCATCACTCTGGGTTCAATGATTTCGCTCCATATCCCAAAAGGAGGCTTGGAAGCCTAACGCAATATGGAGCTACGAGCGATTGGTGGGGAGGTACAAAATCGGGATTAAGAATATTCGATATTAGCTCACCAGGCAAGACGATGACTTTTTCAGTGATTACTAATTATACTGCCGATTTGCTTCATTTTGATTATGGGACGAGCGCCGTGGGTGTGGGAACGCTCAGTGAATTCTTCAGTACTCCCGCTTCTGAGCGGCTTCATGTGAAGAACGGCAACGTGCGTGTCCAAAATTACAATTCTTCGTCGCGGCCGGAAGATGAAAAGGGATTCATCCAAATCGGGGCTCCCAGTCAAACGTCGATGACGCCGACAATTGTCAGCGAAACGGAGACAGGTGTAGGTCTGGTCTTTAAAGCCCGCCCGGCGGACCCGTATCAGGAAGCCCTCAACGGATTCTGGTTCCAAATGGAAGATGGCGCCGGGAGTTTTTCCGACGGGGGGAATTTCTTTACCTTGTATAACGGCAACAATTATCACTGCCTTACCATTGATCATGATGGTCAGGTGAAGATTGCCGGCGCGTCTCGGCCCGGGGGCTTCAGCACGTATCACATTAACGACGAAAGCGGCGCCTACCTGTCCTCCGGTGGAACGTGGACGAATAATTCAACGCGCCGGGCAAAGAGAAACATCGTCGCAGCCGAATCGTTGGCGGCTTGGGATCTTCTGGATGAGTTGACGCCGGTCGATTACGAGTACCGTCGTCAGGAACACCGGTGGCGTCTGACGGACGGGCGGGAGGTGGCGTCGCTGGAGGGGATCGCTCCGGAGATGGTCGATCCGGCGGACCGGGACGGTTACGTGGTCTGGACGGAAGAGGGCAGCGGCGAGAGGCGCCGCGGTTTCCTCGCCGAGAATCTGCCCGATTCGTTGCGTAGCGGGGCGAATGCCGTGGCGGCCATCGACATAGCCGCCCACAACACGGCGGCCTTGAAGGAGGCGAAAAAGCGAATCGTATCCCTGGATGGTCGGCTGTCGGCGGTGGATGGGAAACAACAGAGCATTCGCGACCGCCTGGAGGCGCAAGAAATTGCACTTGCGACACTACAGATTGACTTATCCGAAGATGTTCAATCTGTAGAGAAACGACTCCTGTCTTCATCTGAAGAACTGGACGCAATCCGTTCAGATAAAATCGAACATTGGGAAGAGGTACCGTTTGAAGAAGCGTGGGAGGAAGCGCTAGAATTCGAAACAAGACTGATATGACACGGAAACGATGACCGTCGCCCCTTTTGAGACGACTGTCATGGATGAAGAGAGGGTTCCTACCGGCGACACGGTACGTCGTCTTAAAGACGGAATATATTTCGATGAAACCACAGGAAAATGTTATCTGCGAGAAGGAGCAAAGCATGAATATCGTGGTCTGTATTAAACAGGTCCCGGAAACCACGGATGTGAAGATCAATCCGGAGACCAATACCTTGATTCGCGAAGGGGTGGCCTCGGTGGTCAATCCATTCGACATGTATGCCCTGGAACAGGGGCTGCGGCTGCGCGACGCCTATGGCGGCAAGGTCACCGTCCTGACCATGGGTCCGCCCCAGGCGGAGGTGGCGCTGAAATCCTGTGTCGAGCTCGGCGCTGACGAGATCTACCTGGTTTCGGATCGCGCCTTCGCCGGCTCCGACACCTGGGCGACCGGCATTACGCTGGCCGCCGCCATCCGCAAACTGGGCGATGTGGATGTGGTTCTGTGCGGGAAACAGGCCATCGACGGCGACACGGCTCAGGTCGGCCCCGGCATCGCGGAATTCATGGAATGGAATTTCGTAGGGTATGTCTCCAAGGTGACTGGCTTCGCCGATGGCGCCATCCAGTTGGAGCGGGCCAGCGACTACGGCCACGACGTGCTCGAATGTCCGACGCCGGCCGTGCTGACGGTCCTGAAGGAAATCGGCGAGCCGCGGATGCCGAGCCTGAAGGGCAAGATGAAAGCCAAAAAAGCCCAGGCGGTCATGCTCACCGCCGCGGAGTTGGGCCTGGACGGCGCCGACATCGGCCTGGCCGGCTCGCCCACCGTGGTATCCAAGATCTTCAGCCCCCCGAAGCGCGACGGGGAAGCGGAAATGCTGACCGGAGAACCTGAGGACATCGCCGCAAAACTACACAGCCGCTTGAAGGAGGCACTGATCATATGAGTGGATTGAAAGTGGATACCGATACCTGCATAGGCTGCATGGCCTGTTTGAGCGCGTGCCCGTTCAACGCCCTGGAAAGCGCGGATGTGAACGGCGAAGAGAAGGTCCAGGTCAATTCGGCCTGTACGGTCTGCGGGGCCTGCGTGGACGTGTGTCCCGTGGAAGCCCTCAGCATCGAAAAATCAAGCGACCGCCCCGTCCATGCCACGCCGGATATGGCATCCTACGCCGGCGTGTGGGTCTTCGCCGAACAGCGCCGCGGCAAGGTTTGTTCCGTGGCCCTCGAACTGCTGGGCGAAGGACGCAAGCTGGCTGATAAACTCGGCGAGGAACTGTGCGCCGTCCTTTTTGGCTCCGACATCAAAGGACAGGCCGACGACCTGCTCTATTATGGCGTCGATAAAGTGTACCTCATCGAGGATCCGATTCTGGAGCACTTTCAGGGCCGCCCCTACTCCAAGGCCATGGAAGCGCTGGTTCGCAAATACAAACCCAGCATCGTCCTCACGGGCGCGACGGCCGTGGGGCGGAACTTCATCCCCCGCGTGGCCGCGCGCCTGCGCACAGGCCTGACGGCCGACTGCACAGGGCTGGACATCGAAGACGGCACGCGAATGCTCCTCCAGACCCGCCCGGCCTTCGGCGGCAACATCATGGCCACCATCCGTTGCCAGCACTACCGCCCCCAGATGGCCACCGTCCGTCATAAAGTGATGAAAGAAGCCGTCCGACGCGACACGGCCAACGGCCAGGTCATCGTCGAAACATTGCCCGAAGACGCCCGCGACCCGCGCGTCAAGCTGGTCGAGGTCATCGACGCCATGGAATCGACCATCAACATTGTGGACGCTGACATCATCGTCTCCGGCGGCCGCGGCCTGGGCGACGCCAAGAACTTTTCATACATCGAAGAGTTGGCCCAGGCCTTGGGCGGCGCCGTCGGCGCCTCGCGCGCAGCGGTGGATGCGGATTGGTACGCTTACAGCCACCAGGTCGGCCAGACCGGCAAGACCGTCTGTCCGAAACTGTACGTGGCCGTCGGCATCTCCGGCGCGGTTCAGCACCTGGCCGGCATGAGTTCGAGCGAGACCATCATCGCCATCAACAAAGACCCCGAGGCCCCCATCTTCGACGTGGCCGACTACGGCATCGTCGGCGACTGGAAGGAAATCGTCCCGGCCATGATCAAAAAATTCTGGCAGCGTTGAGCCACAGCGTCCCAGAACACGATAACCACACCGGCGGCGGTCCGATCTACGGACGGCCGCCGGTGTTTGTGTTTATCGTACGACTGCCGTTACTGAAGCGCTGCCCGCATTTCCTTTGTGGGCGGCTGGAACAGTTGCTCTTCCGTCAGATCGTAACTTTCCCGCAGCTGGTGATACATGGTATAGTATTTTGAAACAGCCTGCCTGAGAGCATTTCTTCGCTCAGGACTTCTCACCGCAAGTTCTTCAAAATAGGAACGAACATCATCATACCGTCGATCCAAAAGATAGGCTCTCATGCGAACCATATAATTGTCGTATCGAGAACGCGGATTATCGGCCAGATCCAGACGGAAGAACTCTTCTTCCCCCACCTCACGGTGATTGGCTCCACCAAGTACATTATAGGCCCGCTGATGAATCCGCCCCACATCGCGCACAATGCGTTCGTGTTGATTCTCATAACGGCGAACTAAATCATCGTAAATCAAGCGCGCGTCATCAAATCTCCAATCCCAGATCAGACAGTCAATCGCTTCAGTCCGAGACCTTATATAGTTTTCCTCTTCCTGATTGACTGTCGAAGGAGGATTGCCGGTGACTTCTTCCATATCAAAGGCCCGAATATATCCTTTACCGGTCGCCTCGGGATCGTGAACGCTCAAATAAAACTGTCGAGCCAAATCGTAATCCGCCCGTCGCTTGAAATAATCGCCGACAATCAGCGAACCTTTCGCGCAAAACTCCGTACGAGGATATGAGCGCGCCAGACGTTCCCAGGCAGCCTGCGCCCCGGCCGGATCCCGCTGTTGAACATACAAATCCACCAATAACACCATCGCCTTCGCCGCTTCTTCCGTTCGCGGAAATTTGTCCATAATCAATTCAATTTTGGACTCAATCCGCTGACGGACGTCATCACTTCCTCCGACAGGATCTCCCTGGGCCACCGCCTGGGCAAAAGTTGATTTCTCGTTAATGACCTCGGCAATCAACCGATCCGCTTCCGCCTGCCCTTTCCCGATGATGTAGAAACGAAACGTATCGGGATCCGGATATCCATCCTCGGTTTCATACGGTTTCATTGCCCATTCCAGCGGCTGATAAGGAATAACAGGCGTAACCGGGGGGGCAACAGGAACCGGAGACGAAACACGAGGTAACGGAATAAGTCCCATTTCCTTTTTGACCAACATTTCTCGAACAAAGTTCGTTCCCAACCAGAGATACTGCCAATCATACTTGAAGTTATTTTGTCCATTCCCCCCAAGATACGCCTCAATATTATCCATACCCAGCGTCTCTACACCAAAAGGAATTTCGGAACGCAAGGCTTCCATGATTCTGTCCATGTCGTCCAGTTCGCCGACTTCAGCCAGCGCTCGAATCGCCAAGTTGCGCCTCATCCCCCTCGACGCATCCATGGCATAAGCCACAATCGCCGTTCGAGTTCGTTCATCGCCTCGCATCCCCCGCGACAGCAATATCGTATCCCT
>JADFCT010000203.1 GCA_017161665.1 Candidatus Sumerlaeota bacterium | reverse complement strand
TAGGGACATGGGGAACTCTCAGTAAATCTGCCAGCCGGCGCTCGACCGTGTGGTGGCGATGGGAACAAACAGGGGGCGGAGCAGGATGTCCTGGTCCATCGTGATGGTCAGGGGATTGGTAGATACCTCCCTGGCCGGCACATCGCCTTCCCATCGCAGGAATCGGTATTGCGCGTCGGGAACGGCCCGACCCGTGACAGCTATGCCGGCTTCATAACGCATCCGTAGCGGTGTGATCTCAATCCGTCCATGCTGGGTCGATGTTGTGAGCAGGAACGCGTTCCGAACGCCCGGCATGGGGATGGCGGCGGGCCAGTTCCGCGGGTCCAGAGAATCCCCTTGGGCGGTCTGGCGGCGGAGGGCAAAGCCCTGCCCGTCCGCTGAGGTGGAGAAAGGGGCGCGGTCGAAGTAATGGACTTCATCAACGAGAACCCAGGACAGGTCGACATCGGGCGGATCCGCCGCCTGTGGGCGTTCGAGGGCGATTCGTCCGGTTCGGTTTCCCAGGCCGCCGGTCATGGGGCCAAGGAGAAACAGTTCCCGATCCCCAAGCCAGTGAGTGGTCCGGAAGGTTTGCAGCCGTGTGGGGTCCTTGGGATCGAAGGCGACGATCGCCCATCGTTCGCCGGGGGCCAGGGAGACGTTGGGCGGGAAGGTATACGCCACCGCTCCGTTCAGGCGCCACGGCCCCGATTCATTCCACAGTGGGATCGTCTGATTGGTGGGATTGACCACTCCCACATACTCACAGGTTTCCTGATCATTTGAGGGGTGATACATGATTTCTTCGATCACGACCTCTGTGATCGGGGCCGTATTGGCGACGCCCGGCGTGCGGTCCATGGTTCGCCAGGAACCGGTTCCGTCGGGCCACCGCCCCAGTGAGCGTTGGTTTTCCTGACCTTTGAAGGCCACGGCGTCCACAATGCGGTTGGTTTCGTCGCCGGGCAGGTGGCTCAGGATCAGTTCTTCCCCAGCTTTGTCCAGACCGAATCCGGTGGTCCGGGGCGAATGGAAGTCCTCCGCCTCATCAAAGAACAGGAAGCCTCCGGGGGCGATGGTGGTTCCATGGGGAATGGCCCATTTTGTGGGCTGGGTCACGTCATCGCTGAGATACCAGTCATTGAGGATGATCGTGGCGGGCGTCGGATTAACCAATTCGATCCAGTCATTCGAATCGTCCGGCGCCGGACGACCGGTATCGGTATGGGCGGCGAATTCATTGAGGCGAAGGCTCAGGGCCGGGGCCGGATCCGGCGCGCCGGGGGACCCCCCCCAAAGGGTTGAGGCCCGCCAGTGGAAGGGGTAGTCCAGAGCGTTGTCCGCCGAATTGCTTGTGACCAGATCATTGAGCGGCACAAGGGAATGGCCGCCCCCTTGAGCGGCCAGGGGCCAGCCTCGGTTGTCGCTGTATTCGAAATCCACAATATCCACTCCGCCAATCGCCGTCCTCAGGCGTAGGCGTTCGCCACCATTGGCCAGATTGCCGGAGTAGGGGCCGGTGATTTGGAGGTCGGCGGCCAGACCGTATTGCGCCCTCAACGCAGCGAAGGCGTTCGTTGGATCGCTGCCCGAAACCAGGAGGTATTCGCGCGGGGCGAGTGTCAAGCCTGCCGGAAAAAGAAAGGTGACACCGCTGTCCAGCACGACGCCGCTGAGATTCAGGGTCCTTGTTTCATTGCGATTGAAAATCTCGATGAACTCAAAATCGCTTCCCGCGGGCGGGTCATACATCACTTCCGTGATGCGCAGGCTGGATTGGAGCAGAACGGTCTGGTCCGGTTCTCCGGCGATAAACTGAATGGGCGCGGACCAGTGGCTCTTCCGTCCCGTGGTGTCTTTCATCCGAACGCGGGCCCGGTATGCGCTGCCCACCCGGAGAGCGTCAAAGGGAATGAGGACGGTGTTGGCGCCGGTCGTTTGTTCGCCACTTTCCCAGACAGCCTCCACCTCATACTGGATCCGATCGTCCGGATCGTAATTGGGCGCCGCGGGATCGGTCACTTCCCCGATTCGCCACTCGATGGCTGCGAACGATCCGCCCCCTCTGGGGGCGCTGAAATTGTTGACGCCAAAGGTCAGTTGATTGACCGGATATCCGGCCTTGCCCCGGTAGTCGATCACCGGTGTGTCGGGAATAAGGGGATCCGCGCCGTCGCGAAGGAGCGCCAGCCCGCCATAGACGTAACTGCTGCTCATCCAGACGCCATCCGGCCAGGACTCGCCGGAAAGGAATCGCTTCAGGTAGGCGATCAGACCGTTGAAACTGTAGTCTCTCAGGAACGCAATGTATTCATTGTTTTGATAGAATTTTCCCTGACGATTTGAGGGCACACGGGGATGGTGTTCCCATTTGGCGCGGTTGGCCATGGTGAAATCGGGTTGTCCGGGGCCCCGTGTCAGGAAGCCGGCGTACTCGTCAATGACCTGGGCGGCCTGATCTGAATTGAAAAGCAAATCTCGAAGCGACCGAGCCGTGTTGGCGTAATCGATGGCCGCTTGTTCATGGGCCAGTACGTACCGCCAGTGTTCCATATCCGTATAGTGGGGCCCGTATTCGAAGCTCAGATCCAGATCCCAGGGGATCATGGTCCATCGGCCGGTTTCGGGATGGGCGTAGTACATGCAATTCCATTCCGGGCGGCGGTCGGAATTGTTGGTCGCCACGGAGACGGCCTGGAAGCGGTAGTACCCGTCCAGATCACAATTCGCCTCCCACCAGCTCAAGGGCTGGTTGGGATTGTTATATCCCGTTGTGGCACTCCGGAATTGATTCAAATCCGAGAGGTTATCGGGTTGGTCTGGTCCCTGGTTGGTGAGGTGGGAGCCGCCGCCGGCCATTTTGAAGAAGTTGCCGTCCGGCAGGTCATGTTCATCCAGGAACCGTCCGTCCACTTGTTCGATGGCAATATAGAGTCCCCAGAAGTCGCCTTCGTACTGATTGGCGAAATCGGTTTCCTGGGCCCGATCAATAACGCGGAAGTGGACGAATTGGGTGTTGCTGGCCGGGACGCCGGCGAGTTGGTAGAACCGCATGGCGAGGGCCTCGTTCATGACCATCCCCTCGGTGCTCTTGTCCCAATAGGACGTATTGCCGGGCGGAGCGGGGTGAGGGTATTGCCACCAGGGACATGTGCCCGTCGAGAAGATCAATTTGTCCCATTTGACGTCATATTTTTTGCCGTAGTTATCCCGGGCCTGGAAGGCGTGCCCCCGGGGAAAGTTGAACTTCCATTTGTTCTTGCCGGTGGTGTAGGTCGAGGCCGCGCCCTTGATGCGGTAGAAGACATGATCATACACTTCGCCGTCATAGACGATTGTTCCCGGGAAGATGTACTCTCCGGTGCGATAGGAACTGTTGTATTGACAGTTCAGGACATCCTGTTCCTTGGAGATTAAATGATAAACGGGCAGCGTGTTCAGCACGTCCGGGCTATAGGTCACGACGGCATTATCGGGGGCGGATCCGCCAGGATGGTAGGCCCCCGACCAGGCGGGAACGCCGTTATAGACGAAATATGCGAAATTGGGGACCGGGTCATCGGCATAGGGCGCCTGGAGGGTTTGGCCGGCGCCATCACGGGCCGTGATTCGGTAGCGGACCAGCCGCCGGTGGGCCTGAACCGCGCCGGGCAGGGTTGCCGTAAAGACCGAGTCCCCGGCGGTCGCGTCGCCGTTGGTTCCGTCATCCACCATGTCCATGTCCGTCCATTTTGTCTGATACAGGCCGTCACTGAGGCGGATGTATGCGCCGGAGTCCACAACTTGATAGGACAGCGTCACGGTGTCGATTCCGTCCGGGTCCGTCGCTTTTGTGGTGATGATCACTGCTTGGCCGGACTGGGGCTGTTGGGGGGAATGCGCGACCTGGCGCATCATGGGAGGGGCGCCGGTGGCGCGGACCGAATTGACGCTTCCCGGTGTTGGGCCGCCGCCACTGGGCGGACCGGCTACCAGTTCGGCCTCCCATGTGCAATCGGAACTGGTGTCGGTAATATTATGGACCTGTACGGCGATCAGGTTATCGGCGCCGGCGACGAGGTATTGGGAGGGATCAGGGAGGACGAATTCCTGAAAGGCGGTTTCATTCTGGCGGTTCAGCGAAGCCAGAGAATCATAGGGAAGGTCGGCGCTGGCCACACCATGGGACAGGACATGGGTTCCGTTGATCCAGACATTGATCCCGTCGTCAAACTGGGCGCGTAACAGGAGGGAGGCGATCAACGCGGGATCGTCGATCGTGAATCGTTTCCGAAAAAAGAGGCACCGGTAGTTCGTGCGCATATCGTCAATGACCGTGACGATATGTCCCTCTCCATACCCGATGGGCGCCGTGCCGGCTGTCCAGGTTTTGTCCTCGGCAAAGTCCGGCGCTCGCCAGGCCTCTCGGGGTGAGGACGCCTCGGAGGTTCCCTTGCGAACCATCCAGTCCGATCCCTGGGGCAGGAGCGTGATTTGCGCGCTGTCGCCATAACCTCCCGAAGGGCGCCAGGCGCCGCCGAGGTCATTATCCAAAGCCGGATCAATCAGTTCCATCGACGCGCCGCCGCCCCGGGAACGGATGGGCCAGGGAAAGCCGCAGCCATAATCGACCGAATCCATGACAATCCCCGTCGCGTCACGCAGACGAATTCGCTCGCCGTCATTGTCCAGTTTTCCGGTCCAGGGGCCCAAGGGGGTGGCGCCGAATTTATCTCGGAAGTCTGAAATATTTTCTGCGATGACCCGGTATCCGCCGGCCGCCAGGAACGTTCCGGCGGGGAAAACATAGTCAATGCCATCGTCCAATCGCCATCCACTCAAATCGACCACTGAGGCGCCGGCATTATGGAGTTCGATGAATTCCACCGCTTCGGTTTTGACATCGGGATCATAATGAATCTCATTGATCACGACCTGGCCCTGAGCGTTCAGGGTCATCAGCATATATGCGACAAGCCATATCCGTTTCGTCATCGGTTCTGTTCCGCCATCCGTTGAGTCAAATCAAGCAATCATAGAAAGCATCCCACGCCCTGTTCGCCTCTCACAAGGCGAAAACCGGCGATTGTTTTTGGGAGGAATGCCATTCAGGGCAGTGGCAGTTGATTGAAAAAAAAGCATCCGCCCAATGGGACTTTGGGGGTCTCATTGGGCGGATGGGCCAAGGGGCTATGGATTTATCCGCATGAGGCGCAGGGAGCGGGGTGACTGAGTCCGCCCAGCATGGCGGCCCCAATGATGCCGGCGTCGTTGCCGGTTTCGGCCACTTTGATTTTCGTCCGCGGCACGTCAGCCTGATACACACGGGAGGCCAGCAATTTTTTCAACGGATCCAACAGGTAGTCGCCTTCTTTTGAAATCCCTCCGCCGATGACGAAGACCTCGGGCTGGAAGACATTGATTAAATTGGCGACCCCTTCGGCCAGGTAACCGATATATCGGTTGACGATGGCCAGCCCCATCGCATCTCCAGATTGGGCGGCTTTGAAGGCCGTCTTGCCGCTGACTTTTTCCGGGTCGCCCTGGGCCAGGCGGTTGACCAGCGAATCGGGGTGTTCGGCCATGGCCTCGCGTGTCATGCGGATGAGGCCGGTGACGGAGGCGTAGGCCTCAAAGCATCCTTTGCGGCCACAGCCACACTGCCAGCCATCCACCGTCAGAACGATGTGGCCCAGTTCGCCGGCAATATGGTTGAAGCCGGTATAGATTTCATTGTTGATGACGATCCCCCCACCGATGCCGGTTCCGAGTGTGATGGTGATTGAGTGGTCGGCGTCGCGGGCGGCGCCGACGGCCGATTCGGCCAGGGCGGCGCAGTTCGCATCGTTTCCCAGATAGACCGGACAACCGAATTGGCGGCTCAGGTCGGGGCCCAGCGGCACATTTCGATATTCGATATTGGGCATATAGATGAGGGTCCCATTCTGATCGTTGACCGCGCCGGGACATCCCGCTCCGGCGCTGCGGATGGCGGCCATTTCGTACCCGGCCGCCGCGATCAGGCGCTGGCACTGGTCCACGATTTCCTGGACAAATTGTTCATAATTTTCACATGCGTCTGTGGAAAAACTGTCTTTTTGGACGATTTGCCCTCTGTCGTCCACCAGGCCGATTTTGACGTTCGTCCCCCCGATATCAATCCCTATGCGCACAATATGTTCTCCTTTTCGACGATCTGCCGTTGAACGACTTCGCAATGATATAAAAACGGCCAAAGCGAATGGGACAGTCTTCGCCTCGGCCGTTTGGGATGTTCGTGAATGACGCTGGAGCGCTTATTTACGCAAGCCGAGTCGCTGGATGATCGAACGATACCGCTCGATGTCTTTTGACTGAAGGTATTTGAGCAGATTGCGTCGTTTGGAGACCAGCATCAGCAGCCCGCGCCGGGAGTGGTGGTCCCCTTTATGGGTTTTGAAGTGTTCTGTCAGGTTTTTGATGCGTTCGCTGAGAACGGCAATCTGGACTTCCGGCGAACCGGTGTCGCCGTCATGTGTTTTGTACTCGGCGATAATTTCCAATTTCCGCGCGGGTTTGATCGACATGATATTCTCCTTGTTTAGTATCGCGCGGCCCACCGCCGGATCAGATCCTGACTATGCCTAGGGGACCGATGCCGGGGCGACCCGGGCGTTCGGAGGTATTCCCCGAGACGCCAACCCTGAGGGCGGTGGAGACAATACCGAGCCGCTATTAGACAAGTCAACTGGTAAAGCGCGGAAAGCCGCGCTGGGGGGCGTGTTTTTTCGGTGGATGGCTTTCTGTGGGGCGGGGGCTTTCGGACTCGGTCGGTTCGGGCATTTACTGCAAAAAATAGTCCTTGACCCCTTGGCGGAGTCCGGCTACTTTGCACGTGTATAGTATCTGCGCCCTTGGCGCCGGCCCGGCATTTTGGGCTTCGGGGAGGCCGGTCGGTCCATCGGCCCGTGGCCATGCGCGCGCTGACACACTGGGACTGAATTTCCCTTGGAATGCTGGCAAACAGGAGTTTGGCGAACGACATGATCACCATGGAGGACATTGCCCGGCTCAGCGGGTACTCACGCATCACGGTTTCTGCGGCTTTGCGCAACAAGCCGGGGGTGTCGGATAAGGCCCGGCAGAAGATTCTGGACGTGGCGCG
>JADFCT010000202.1 GCA_017161665.1 Candidatus Sumerlaeota bacterium | reverse complement strand
GCCATGTCGTGTAATCGGGCGGCCTCTCCCTATCGTCATTCTCTGAACGGCAATTGGAAATTCAACTGGGTGAAGCAACCCGACGAACGGCCAATCGATTTCTATAAGCCCGACTTTGATGTCAGCGGCTGGGATGACATTCCGGTTCCCGCAAACTGGCAATTACACGGCTATGGCACGCCGATCTATACGAATATGCGCTATCCGTTCAAGGTAGATCCCCCCTATGTGATGGGCGAGCCACCGGAACACTTCACCGCCTTCAAGGCCCGCAATCCCGTCGGATCGTATCGTCGCGATTTCACCATTCCCAAGGACTGGGATGGTCGCCCGGTCTTCATCCACTTTGATGGCGTCAAAAGCGCCTTTTACCTTTGGATCAACGGTCAATCCGTCGGATACAGCCAGGGCAGCATGCTCCCGGCCGAATTTGAAATCACCGATTTCCTGAAAGCCGGCGCGAACACAGTTGCTGTGGAAGTGTACCGCTGGTCGGACGGCAGTTATCTGGAAGACCAGGACATGTGGCGGCTGGCGGGGATCTATCGTGATGTCTATCTGTTCTCCACCCCTCAAATGCACATTCGGGACTTCGCCGTTCGGGCGGGCCTGGATGGCGCCTATACGGACGGCTTGCTGGAAATCCGCCCCCGACTTCAGGTCTTCAACAACACAAACGCCCGAGGCTGGAGCGTGGAAGCCCGCCTGTTCGACGCAAAGGGTCAAGCGGTTCTGGACACGCCTCTGGCAATGGGCGCCGACCAGATACTCAACGAACGGTATCCCCAACGGGCCACAAATCCTTTCGCGCTGCTCAAGGCCGACATCGAAACGCCCCGCCAATGGTCGGCAGAAGATCCTTATCTCTACACCCTGGTCTTGAGTTTGACCAATGCCGACGGACAAGCCGTTGAGCATGTCAGCTGCCGCGTAGGCTTCCGCACGGTTGAAATCAAAAACGGCCAGTTGCTGGTCAATGGCCGATCGATTCGGCTCTTTGGAACCAATCGCCATGAGCATGATCCCGATTTCGGACGCGCCGTCCCCGTGAGCCGCATGATCCAGGACATCCAGATCATGAAACAGCACAACATCAATGCCGTCCGCACCAGCCACTACCCCAATCATCCCATCTGGTACGATCTGTGCGATGAATACGGCATTTATGTCATGGATGAAGCCAACCTGGAAACCCACGGCATCACGGGCCTGTTGACCAACGACGCCGAATGGCATGGCGCCTTCCTGGATCGAATGGTTCGCCTTGTGGAACGGGACAAGAACCACCCCAGTGTCATTATCTGGTCTCTGGGCAACGAGTCCGGCTCCGGCCCGAACCATGCGGCCATGTCAGCCTGGGCGAAAGATCGCGACCCGACCCGTCCCATTCATTACGAGGGCGCGCAACCCATGGCCGGCGAATCGACGGATCCCGCCTATGTCGATATGCTCAGCCGCATGTATGACCGCATCCCCACTCTCGTCCAGATGGCGAACAATCCGAACGAAACCCGTCCCATCGTCCTGTGTGAATATGTCCATGCCATGGGTAACTCGGTAGGCAATCTGCGCGAGTACTGGGACGCCATTCGCAGCTATGATCGCCTCATCGGCGGCTTCGTCTGGGATTGGGTGGATCAGGGCTTACGCAAAAAATCCGACACAGGAGAAGCGTTCTTCGCCTATGGCGGCGACTATGGCGACGCCCCCAATGATGGGAATTTCTGCTGCAATGGACTGGTCGGACCGGATCGAAAGCCCAATCCCTCCCTCCTGGAAGTCAAGAAGGTCTATCAGCGAATTCACGTCACCCCCATCGACCTCAATGGCGGACGTGTCCGCATCTTCAACGAATATGACTTCCTCGACCTCGAAGGCATTCGCATCGCCTGGGAACTGACCGCGGACGGCGAAATCATTCAATCCGGCGCCCTGCCCATGCAGATCATCGCCCCCCACCAGTTCAAAGAGGTGAGCATTCCCTTCGATCCTCCCTCGCGTCGATCCAATGCGGAACACCACTTAAAAATCACCTTTTCCCTTGCGAACAGCACATCCTGGGCCGACGCCGGACACATCGTCGCGTGGGATCAATTCAAACTGCCAGGACCGTGGCGTGGACCGGCGGCGCCAGCGGTGGCCTCCTCGACCATGCCGGCATTGGAACTCAAAGAAGCGGATGCGGCGATCCAAATCCAGGGCGAAGGTTTCTCCATCACCATTGACAAGGCAAGCGGCGAACTCACCTCCTGGCAAATTGGGGAGCGCGAGATGATCGTCTCGCCCCTGACTCCGAACTTCTGGCGGGCGCCCATTGATAATGACAATGGCAATGGGATGCCCAATCGCCTGGGCATCTGGAAAGAGGCGGCCATGAAACGCTCGCTCCAATCCATCGAAGCCACCCAGCCCGAACCCCAGGTCGTTCATGTGACGGCGCGGGCCGCTGTGCCGGCGGGCGACACCACCTGGCAAATCGCATACACCGTCACGGGCAATGGCGAGATCCTTGTCTCAGGCCTCCTGGAACCCACGGGTCCCCTGCCGTTGATTCCGCGCATAGGAATGCAGATCGCCATTGCGCCCCAATATCATCAAATGGCCTGGTTTGGACGAGGCCCCCATGAGACCTATTGGGACCGCAAATCCGGCGCGGCGGTGGGGCTTTATGCCGGCTCCGTAGCCGACCATCTGCACGCCTACGTCCGCCCACAGGAAAACGCCAACCGTTCGGATGTGCGCTGGATGACCTTCACGGACAGCAACGGGGCCGGCCTCCGCATACAGGGTCAGCCCACCGTTGACATCAGCGCCTGGCCCTATTCCCTGGACGATTTGATGAAAGCCACACACACCCATGAGTTGCCCGAGCGGCATTTCATCACCGTGAACATTGACTATCGTCAAATGGGAGTGGGCGGTGACGACAGTTGGGGCGCGCGCACCCATCCCGAATATTGCCTGCCCGCCACACGGCCCTATTCCTATCAGTTCAAACTGGCGCCGGTCGGTGAGGACTTGTAATCCGTCGGCATCCATCGGGACCTTGCGACACGCGGGGAATGAGGCTCACCCTCCTTCCCCGCGTTTTTATTTCACCCCGTCACGACCGCGTATTGGTGAATGAAAAAAGTTTTCCACTTCAGCGCTCTTTAAGCTTGACCAAAAAAAAATTATGCATATACAAATCGTTATACTATAGCGCGCTTGATATTTCCCAAGCATTCATACACACCTTCATCCTCTGTGACGTCACCCTGATATGAGACACTCTCAATCTAAAACTCATCGGAATGTCCCCTGCGGCCCCACGAGTCCCATCGGGCTGCGTTTCGAGCCTCCACTTTTGGAAACTGATGCGGTCACGCATTTTATCAGTTCAATTTCCTTTTCAAAGGGGTATGAGTCATGGCAGCAGCTGCGAAGAAGGTCGCCCAGAAGGCGACAAAGAAGGCCGTGAAGAAGGCGCCCAAGAAGGCCGTCCAGAAAGCCGCGCCCAAGAAGGCCGCCAAGAAGTCGGCCCCCAAAGCCGCGAAGAAGGCCGTCAAGAAATCGGTGAAAAAGGTGGCCAAGAAAGCCGTGAAGAAGGCTGCCCCCAAGAAGGCGACAAAGGCTGTCAAGAAAACCGCCCCGAAGGCTGCCAAGAAAACCGCCCCGAAGGCTGTCAAGAAAACGGCCAAAAAGGCTCCGAAGAAGGCCGCCAAAAAATAAAAATCCAGCCACTCTTTTGGCGTCCATGATACCCAAAGAGGATCAGCAGTGGGACAACCACGGCGGACCGAGGTTCCAGCCGGTTAGTGGTGGTTAGCTCATAGGCGGGGTTTAATTTCATTTGACCGTGTTGATTGGTGTAATGTCTCATTCGACAGGAAGGGGATGGCGCCCCCTCCTGTCGCTTCTTTTTGTGAATCGTCTTGAGCCAAATTTCAAAGCCCGATTAATGAAATCCCTTGCCCTCCTCCCCATGCCATGGGATATTGATTGTCAAAGCCTTGGTGAGTGCACATGCTGTTGCGAGCTGCAGACAGAAGGTCTCGACCGTTACATCTCCCCGGCGCCAGCGCCTCGTGTTCGTTCACGGCCCCGGGGCTTGGAGGGGGCGAGGACCTGGGGTGCTTTGGATCTGATGGGTATGAAACATTCGAAAGGGAATCTATGATGAATCGACGCCATTTCATAAAAGCCATCGGAGCCACCGCTGCCGCCTTTTCCTCCGGAGGAGGTGATCCGGTTTCGGCGAACACTTCAAAGCCCAACATCGTGTTTTTCCTGATTGATGATCTGGGCTGGCGGGATCTC
Organism: Candidatus Sumerlaeota bacterium; assembly: GCA_017161665.1. Taxonomy (GTDB): domain Bacteria; phylum Sumerlaeota; class Sumerlaeia; order JADFCT01; family JADFCT01; genus JADFCT01. Next base: position 2,829 of record JADFCT010000202.1, on the reverse strand, counting down.
CGTTTTATGGGCAGCCAATATTATGAAACACCGAACATTGACCGGCTGGCCGCGCAGGGCATGGTTTTCACGGACGCCTATGCCAATGCGCCCAATTGCGCGCCTTCCCGAGCCTGCCTGATGTCCGGACAGTATCCCCCTCGACACGGTATCTATACGGTGGGAACCTCCGAACGCGGCCAATCGAAGAATCGCCAACTTATCCCCACACCCAACAAAACGGTTCTGGATCCGAGCATCGAGACCCTGGCCGAAAGCCTCCAGCGGGGTGGCTATACGACGGGATTTGTCGGCAAATGGCACCTGGGCTCAAGCGAGCACACCCGTCCCGAGGGCCAAGGATTCGACGTCAACGCCGGCGGCAATCGCGCCGGTCACCCCCGCTCCTATTTCTCCCCCTATAAGAATCCAAATCTCGCGGATGGTCCCAAAGGCGAGTACTTAACCGACCGATTGACGGACGAGGCCCTCGGCTTTATTCGTCGAAACCAGGACCAACCTTTTTTCCTCTACTTCAACCACTACGCTGTGCATACGCCGATCCAGGCGCCCGAAGCATTGACCGCGAAATATCAACGCAAGACGCCCGACGGCGACCAAAAGAATCCTGAGTATGCGGCCATGATCGAAAGCGTGGACCGAAGCGTCGGACGGGTGATGCAAATTCTGGACGAAATGAAACTCGCCGAACGAACCCTCGTCGTTTTCTTCTCCGACAACGGCGGACATGGGGCCATCACCTCGAATGCCCCGTTGCGCGGCTCCAAAGGCATGTTGTATGAAGGGGGCATCCGCGAGCCATTGATCGTCCGCTGGCCCGGACGCACACAGCCCGGCGTCAGATGTTCCGTACCTGTAATTGGAACGGACTTCTACCCTACTCTGCTTGAGGCCACCGGCACACCGCCGCCGGCGAATCAAACACTGGACGGCGAAAGCCTGATCCCATTATTTCACGGGGAACGATCGCTAAAACGCGATGCCATTTTCTGGCATTTTCCCGCCTACCTGGAACCGTACACCTCCCATCAAGGACTCTGGCGGACGACTCCGACGGGGGCGGTGCGCAAAGGGGACTGGAAACTGATTGAATTTTTCGAGGACGGGCGTCTGGAACTTTATAACCTGAAAGACGATTTGAGCGAAACAAACAATCTGGCCTCGACGCGAAAAGACAAAGTCCTTGAACTGCATGAAACGATGAAACAGTGGCGGCGCGACACCCAGGCGCCTGTTCCGACGACGTTGAATCCCAATTATCGGCCCACTGCGCCCGATGCCTGAAAGCCGGACTTGCCAACCCTAAAAAAGCGGGCGAATGCGCATTCCGGGCTTCCGTCCCGGTTTCGGTTTCGGTAGGATGGGCGCATCTTCTACAGGCTGAGGTGGGCGCGGTGAAAGAATCCGCTACAAATCAACATTCCATGCTGTCCCAACGACGCAATCGTTTCTTTTCCCTCATGTGTCTGGGCGCCGGACTCTATACGACCCTTGCCTGCGTTTTTGCCGCTGGCGTCGTTTTAACGGCTGAATGGCTGGAATGGCTGCCCTTGCTGCCCGATCGATGGGACAAATGGGAATTCGACCAGCAAATGGCGCTCTTTACGGCTATCGGAGTCGGAATGGTCCTGCTGGTCATCGTTACCTATTTCCTGAGTTACGATATTTTTCGCTCTCGGCGTCCCTGGGTTCGCCTGTTTATGACCTTCCTGCCCCTCGTCGCTTATCCGGTCACCATTTTCGTGGCTTATACGGGCGATTTCCTCGCATGGACGTCCTCCATCAGCGCCGCTGTGATTCTGCCTGTTTTCCTGATCGGCGCCGAACAGATGTTGGGGTTTGGAATCGGCGCCCTGGGTGGCGCCTTGATGAAGCAATCCATGGGCGGCCTGACCGCCTTCCTGCTCCGGTGGGGCTTGTACATGTATCCCCGGAATCTACGAATCCGACGGGATTATGGTTTGATCCTTTTATCCCGTGGCCAGCTGGAACCCGCCAAAGCCCTGTTGGAACCACTTTTTGAGAGCGGGATGCGCGAAGGGCGCATTGCCCGCGCGCTCTTTGAGTTATCCATGGCCGAAGAGAACTGGGAACAGGCCCTGGATCGTCTCCAGCCGCTGCGCAAAGAAAAACCCGACGATCGAACATTGCTGCTGACGCATCTCGACCTGTTGCTGAAGATCGAAAACTTCGAAGCGGCGCGGGACTTTCTGGAGGCTCTGCCGGCAACCGCCTGTTCAGAGGAGACATGGAAAATCACTGCGCAGGTCCATCGAAAACTGGGCAATCTGGAGGGGGCTCTAAAGGCCATTGAACCGTTGGTTGAAGACCTCCGATATGATGAAACGCTGTCCTGTTATCGCGAGTTGTTGGAAGAATTCCCCGGCGAAATATCTCTCTATCGCACCCTGGCCGAGCAGGCGGCCACACGACGGCGCACTCCCGAAGAGGCGGAATGGCTGGAATATCTTGTGGAAGGGGAACCGAACGACTGGTCGGCTCGCCGACGGCTGGTGGAAATCTACGGTGAAGCCAAACGGCCCATGATGGAAGCAAAGCATCTGGAACCGCTGATCAAGAAAACGCTGAAACCAGAAGCGGATGACCTCATTCGCTATAGCCAAATTCTGGCTGACGACAATCGCCATACGGAGGGGTTGGCCCTCCTGGAGCAGCATCAGTCCACCTTTGCGAATGATGCCCGCTTTCCACTCCAGATCGCGCGCCACTGCCTGAAACTCGAAGCCCTGTCGCAGGCCCGTTCCAATGCCCAAAAGGCGCTCCAATTGATTGAAGCGCAGGCCATCGAGGGCGATGACCTGGCCCGCC
>JADFCT010000001.1 GCA_017161665.1 Candidatus Sumerlaeota bacterium | reverse complement strand
CGACGATGCCGACCGTGGCTCCGACGCCCACGCCCACGCCGACGACGCCGACAGTGGATCCGACTTCCACGCCGACGGTGGTTCCATCGCCAACGCCCACGCCGACCGTGACGCCGACAGAAGCGCCGACGCCTACGCCGACGGTGGCTCCATCGCCCACGCCCACGCCGACGGTGGCTCCGACGCCTACGCCGACGGCTGTTCCATCGCCGACGCCGACGCCAACCGTAACGCCGACGATGGCTCCGACACCAACGGCCACGCCGACGCCCTCACCGACACCCACGCCGGGTCCCACGCCGACGCCGGGACCCGATACGGATGGCGATGGGAAACCGGATGACTGTGAGACGGTCGAGCCGGCGGCCCTGCTGACCATTACGCACCGCCTGTTGCCCGATTCAGACGGCGACGGACTCCTCGACGGTCAGGAAGATCCTGGCTCATGCGACACATTTACGTCCAGTCCGCTTGTCCTGACCAATCCCAAAATGCTCGACACCGACGGGGACGGCTATTCCGATGGCCTGGAAGTCCTCGTCCTCGAGACCAATCCGCTGGATCCCAACGACCCCTCCTCGGCAATCGACAAGGATGGCGACGGACTGCCCGAGGGCTGGGATCCTGACGACACGAATCCCGACACCGACGGCGATGGATTCCTGGATTTCTATGAAGCCGTCTATGGCTCCGATATGCTGGATCCCAATTCACGGCCGCAACTGGGCGATGTGAACGGCGACGGTCGGACCAACAACCTCGACGCCATCATGATCTTCAACCTGATCCTTGGCAATCTGACGACGCTCCCCCATGTGGGACATGCGGATGTGCAGCCCAACGGTTATCTCAACAACATCGATGCCGTGGGGCTGTACTTCTGGACGCTGGGCAACCAGCCGCACATCCCGATCCTGTAAGTTCATGCAGGCCGGGGGCCGCTCTGTTCAGGAGCGGCCCCCGGAATTGTTGCCGGATTTCAGGCGACCGGGAACAGTCACAAATTCAGTATAGCCCCTGCCGAAAAGGCCGATGCGTCTTCGAATTCCTCGTTGGGGCTCAAGTTGTGAACGATAAGGCTCTCTGAAAACAATCCGTATGAAATCGATTCCGCCGGTGGATCTAAAAGCAATTGTCCCCTTGAAAATCGGTCGATTGCTCAACCGCCTCCCCCCCCACCCCATTCTTCCACCGTTGCGACCCAAATAACGAATCGATGGCTAACGCAGGTCGCAAAATAGTTGACACGTACCGGGCGCAATCTTATGGTGCACAACCTTTTTCAGGAGGACCAACCATGAAAAAAAAATTCCAAGCCTTCGTGCTTGTCTCGATCAGCGTCATGACTCTGCCGGCCCAAGCCAGCGCAGGTCGCCCCCAGCTCTATGAGCAGCGAATGGAAGTCGGCCGCGCCCTGCTCGAGGTACAGTCAACCAACGTGGCGGATGTTTTGCCATACTACACCGACGATATTGAATATCACGATCCCATCGTGGACATCTACGGGATACAGGAGATGACCGGATTCCTTTACCAGCTTCTGGGCGCCTCGCCCGATCTGGTGACGATTGTCGAGGACGAGACCCTGGAGGGGGATATCTATTCCGCCACCTGGGTTATGTTCGGTCAGTTCCTCGGCGTTCCCTATGAGGCCAAGGGCATCTCCATCTTCAAGTTCCGCCCCCGCACAGCGATGGTGTACTACCAGCGTGACTACTATTCCGAAGGGGATATCATGACCACCATTCCGGGCTTGGACCAGGCAATCGAAGGCTTCCGAACGGTCTATCGATGCACTGTGGATCCGACGTTTGATTGCCCGCTGGCAGGTCCTTTCATGGCTGGCGAAAGCGAAACCGGATTGAAGGCGACGGACAATCCACAGGCGCTGCGCGGACGCGACAATCGCCTGCGTTCACCGGAGCAGCTGCGGCGCGCACAGATGAAGGTCGGTCGTCAGCTGGTCGAGATCCATGCCATGAACTGGACGAACGTCCTGCCATACCTGGCAGACAATTATGAGTACCATGATCCCATCGTCGATATCTACGGCCCCGACACAATGGCCGAGTTCCTCGGCCGACTGTTTGCCGGATCATCAGAACTGTACACCACCGTCGAGGACGAGACTCTGGTCGATGGGATCTACATGGCAACCTGGACCATGTCCGGGACTTTCAACGGCGCGGAATTCAGCGCTCCCGGAATGTCCATCGTCAAGTTTGTCGATGGCGCGTTACAATCGTACTATTCTCGCGACTACTATACGGAGGGTGACGTGATGTTGGGTGTTCCCGAACTCGCGGAAGCGGTTCAAGGTTTTCGGTACTACTACCGGTGCGTTGTGGATCCAAAGTTCGTGTGCCCCTGATGGAAGGCTGCGATGGGTCCCTTTCCAGCAATCCCGATTTCATGATCGGAATCGGCTGGTCAAACAACTCCGAAAGATACTTCTTGCTTCCGGGACTGACTTGACCAAACATCAAAACTGTCATTGACGCAAAGGCAAGGTTATGGGGGTAATTGTAGGGAAAAGGGGCCTCCGGCTCCTCTTCCCTCCCCCAGCCGCAATTCAGCGATTTTTCCATGCCTCAAAAAGAAGCCCAGGGAGTTGAGTGAATCTCTGGCCCATTTATCAAATGTACACTCAATTTGAAAAGGAGGAAAAGGACATGGCACAGGTTACATTCAAGGGGAATCCGGTCAATACCTGCGGGCATCTTCCGGAGGCGGGCGATGACGCGCCAGATTGTACGTTGGTGAAGACGGATCTCTCTGAGTTGACGTTCTCGGACTTGAAAGGACAAAAGGTGGTTTTGAATATATTTCCCAGCATCGATACGCCGGTTTGCGCCGCATCGGCGCGTCGGTTCAACGAGGCGGCGGCGAGTCTGGACAACACGACGGTGCTTTGCATTTCGGTCGATCTGCCCTTTGCTCAGGCGCGGTTCTGTGGGGCCGAGGGTCTGGACAAGGTTGTCCCGCTATCGGCTTTCCGTAACGATGCTTTTGGCGACAAGTATGGCGTCACCATCACTGACGGACCACTGTCGGGACTGTTTGCGCGGGCGGTCGTGGTGGTTGACGAAGGCGGGAAAGTGATTTACAGCCAACTCGTGCCCGAGATTGCGGAGGAACCAGACTACGACAAGGCGCTGGCGGCGTTGAAGTAGGAAAGGCAAACAGTCAACAGACCGAACAAGCGCCTGTCATTCATGAAAAGGGTCCCTTCCGAATCGATTGGGCTTTGCGCGTCGCTGACGGACGGGAATCGGCGCCGTCACGCTTTTTGCGCGTTGCGCGGCAAAAAGCGCGCCGGCGCCTCGTCGCTATTCCTCAAACCCAGGGCTCCGCTCCCGTTGGTCGCTCCACCCTGGGCTTTTATATGTCGCCGCCTTCGGGGCTTGGATGATGTTTTGCTTCTGGGGCGCGGGCCTTATCAGACAGCGGTCCCGCCCCCCGGATTTCTTTGGATCGCCACGCCCCGGCATTTATGAAAAATTCTTCGCACTACGCCTCGGCGTCCTTCTCATCATTTGTTATGTCCATTTTATGGACATGGGGGATTATTTCGAACATTTGAATGCGCTGACGGACCGACGTCGGCGCCGGGGCGTCAGTCTTTATTGTGTGGACTCGCGCAGGATAATATCTTTAAAGCGGATTTTCAGCGCGTCATTGGTATGGAGTTGGAGGGCAATGTGTCCCTTCAATCCAACGCTTCGCTTGCGATGGGCTGCATCGTCCAACACGCCTTTCCCATCGTAATCACTGACCAAGCGACCATTCAGAAAGGTTCGAATCACCGTCCCCTCACAATATATCCGCAGATCATTCCAGCCATTTCCTTCATCGTGGAAGTTGAATTCCCAGGACTTGGCGCCTTGGCTTTCCGTAATTCCTGATCCTTTCAGGCTGGGGTATATCCAGCGTTTTTCTTCACGGGTTTCGTCATAGATCAAGCCAATCCGATACGGTCCCGTGGGGTGAATATCGATTTGAGGGCCGTCGAGCCAACCGCCACGGGGGGCCTCGGGCCCATCGTCGTATCGGCTTCGTATTTGGACTCCGCTATTGCCTTTTGATTCACGGAAGGCCTGAAACTTGAGGCGCAAGTCAAAGTCATCGTACTCTTTGTCTGTCATGAGCCAGACATAGTCATGTGGGCCCTGGCCCAAGGAATCGCATTCGATAACGCCATCTGTCACTTTCCAAAAGACTTTTTCCCGGTCTTCCGGAAGACACCGCACAGTCCATCCTTCCAGATCGTTTCCATTGAACAGAGAAATCCATTCGCCATCAAAGGGATAGGACTCCAGCAAACCCAGTCGCCAGGGGATGGCGCCATAACCCTTTCCCTGGCGGTCGCTATCCAACACTCCCTGAAATACGACCCCAGTTCCTTGAGGCGCCACTTCGAGTCGTTCATCGTTTCCGGCCCGAATTAATTCAACATGACTGATACAGTCCGTCCATCGTTCCTCCGCCTGATCCACATTGCGCATGGAGGCGAAGGCCAGGTCACGGGTCGCCGCAATGGGACGCCACTCGCCGTCCAGTCGATCCGCCCCGTAGGATTTCTGATAACGCCATCCATGGCCACCCTGAGCCTCAATGATGGCCAGATACTGCGGCTGTCCCTGGATTCTATAGATATGCCCGGCCTCAAATATATCCCCTTCCAGGCAGATCACCGGATCGGACCATCCTTGGGGAAACGCTTCCAGCCCCGTGTCGGCGCGCCACATTTTTCCATCCAGCGATGTAAAAAACAGATACGCCTTCTCTTCGTCGCCAATCACCCAGAAATCCAACCACGCATTGAGATGATCGGCTTTACGTCCGACCAATGGCGTCAGCGGGGACCATGAATCCGGATCACTGAGGTCGTCGGTCGTGGCAAATGCTGGCTGATAGGGGGGCGTCCAGGAGTCATCCGAGGCCTGACAGATCATGTACCACTTCTGATGGGGGCGAAAGTAAAAGACCTGGGGGGCGCAGAAATATCCCTCGTGACAAGACAAAATACGCTGTTCGGCCTCTTCGGCCTGATCCCAGTCGGCAAAGGAAAGATAGACGATGGCATGGCTGCGTGTTGTCCCCCGCACGGTACAAAACACGTGCCATTTCCCCTCATGGCGGACGATCGTCGGATCTTTGATTGACAGCCAGGATTCCCCATCAATCCGCATGGGCCCGGCAATTGATTTGCCCGTCGTCCATTGAACTCTCGTTGAAAGGATCCCATCCTCGGGATTCGCTGTCACCTCACCCCGAAGGGCAAAGACGATCACCGCCGTAAAACAAATCACCGCCAACCGTCTCATGTTCGAAAGCATCTTTGGTTCCTCCTCCAAACTAAAACCCGGAGACAGCCAACAGGCGCTCCGGGCGTCTCATTCGATTTCAGGAACGGAAAAACAAGACCTCCGCTCAAACCACGCTGACAGAAATCTGTTTTCAATCACCCTCCACAAATTCACGGAAGGCGCTGCCGGGCCGGAAGGAAATGGAGCTCCGAGCCGGGATTTGAATAATTTCCCCACTGTGGGGGTTCCGGCCGGCCCGCGCCGGGCGCTCTTTAATCACAAATGTGCCGAAGCCGACCAGGGTCACCTTCCGCCCATTGCACAAGCCGTGCTTGATCGTTTCCAGAAAGACTTCCAGCGCCTGATAGGCTTCTTTTTGAGTCAGACCGGTCCGCTCGCTGATTTTCGCCACCACCTCAGCCTTGGTCATTCTGAATGCTCCTATCCAGACACTCCCGGTGAATTGGGAGCGTATTTCTCTGCAAATTCCTTTTTGTTAAACGCCGCGTAGTATGCGGTTTCGTAGGAAATGACCTTTTTTTCGTAAAGATAACCTAGTGAGTAATTCATGGATAACATACCAACGTCAAGCCCCGTTTGGATGGCAGACCGAATCTGGGGCAGTTTATTTTCGCGGATCATGTTCTTCACGGCCGGAGTGCAGACCAGGACCTCCCGCGCCGCCACCCGTCCTTTCTTGCCGACTAATTTCAGTAACGTCTGAGAAATGATTCCTTCCAGTGAGATCGATAATTGAGAGCGCACCTGGTTCTGCTGGTGCGGCGGAAACGAATCAATGATGCGCGAAATCGTCTGGACGGCCTCACCGGTATGGAGTGTCGAAAACGTCAGATGCCCTGTTTCGGCCAGGGTGATCGCCGTTTGCATTGTTTCCAAATCCCGCATTTCACCAATCATAATGACATCGGGATCCTGGCGAAAGGCGTGACGCAACGCCGATGAAAAACTGCCGGTATCCTGTGAAACCTCGCGCTGCGAGATCATGGCCCGTTTATCGGCAAAGAGAAACTCGATCGGATCTTCAATCGTCAAAATATGACAATCCCGGATGGCGTTGATATGATTCAACATGGAAGCGAGTGTCGTGGTCTTGCCGCTCCCTGTCGGTCCGGTCACCAGAACAAGGCCCTTGTTCAGCTGCATGAAATCATGGCAGGCATTGGGCAGATACACTTCCTCGATGGTCGGAATATGATCGGGAATAATCCGCAATGAAATGGCAAAAACGCCACGTTGACTGAATAAGTTGACCCTGAGACGGCAGATTTCCTGTAACTTACAGGAAAAATCCAGATCCAGACGCTCCTCAAACTGGTTGATCTGTTCTTCCGTCAAAATCTCATAAATGAAATTTTTCAGTTCCGGCTCCGAATATAAATATTCATCAATCGGAACCAAATCGCCATCCACACGCGCCCGCGCCGGTCGCCCCCCCCGAATGTGGAGATCGCTGGCGCCGATTTCAACGGCCTTGCGCAATATGTTCAGTATCAGTTTGGACATAGTCAGACAATGAATCGGTTGACAGCCAACAGACCATCCTTCTCTCAGGGGGCCACCGAATCGTATGGCTTGGGCCCTTGCTGTCGATACAGGCCAGTCGTGTTGACCTCCTGATACATATCGTCGATTTCATCAATCAGGATATGCAGGTCGTTCCATGCTAAATTCAACGATTTCAGACAGATCGGCGATAATTGCGGCGCCTTGTAGTCTCCGGCATATCCGAAATTCAAGCCATGGCAAATCGCATTGGCCAGATGCACACAACAGGTCAGCGCCGGATAGACCCGAGCGCGCTCGGGGTGGTGATGACAGGTCATCACCTCCCGTACGGCTGCCGGAAAGTTCGCCTCTTTGGCGATCCAACCTCCGACAGTGGTATGCGTTAATCCACCCATTACCAGCCCTTCCGCTTCGTAAATGGACAAGTGTCCCTCGTCCCGCTGTTGACGCACTGAGTAGTAAATCTCCGGGAACTGAGAAACCAACACAATTTTCCCGAGATCATGTAATAAGCCTCCCAATGCGGCTTCGTCCGGCGGCACAATCTTTGAAAAACGAGCCACGTGGGCCGCCCCCAACGCCACTCCCAACGAATGCTCCCACAATCCGACCAACGTATGAGGCTCCCTGGTGATCGTGGGGATCTTTTCCAGGACTTGATTGACGACATTCAACCCCAGCAGTGTCAGCGCATGAGATATCGTGCTGATTCGGGCCGGAAAACCGTAATAACTTGTATTCACAACCCTCAACAATGCGGCGGCAATGACCGGATCGGAATTGACACAATCCGTGATATCCTTATAAGAGACCTCCGAAGCATCCAGCAATTCGGACAATCGGGCCGTTATCGACGGCAGCGTGGCGATGGAAGCGGCAGCAGAAAAGGCGCGACGGATGGATTTGGGATGAAGCGGCATTGATCAGGCCTTAAGAAGTTATCTCGTTGAATTTCAACAGGGTACGGTGGCAGCCAGGCGACCTGCGATGGGCATAGACGTCGATCCATTACGGCTGCGTTTCGGTCTCATCTTCCCGTTTGCTCGTCTCACGCTCAATATAGGCATACTTTTTCTCATCCTCAAAATCCCGTTCATATCGCAACAGCGCCTGCTTCTTAAGCGACCGTTGAAAGGCCTCCATCGTTGGATCCATCACCATCCCCTGAAATGCATCCTCGATATAGCGCATTCGCTTCCGAAGGTATTCCGGCGGCGATTGATAGAAAGCAGGAACAGGCTTTCCGAGCACACGGACCGTTTTAATGCCCCGTCGCCTCAGATGATCGATATGCGCTTCGCTTAAAGTCACACCTTGGGCGATCAGAATTCGCCCCCTGGAATCCTGAACACTTTGAGCCAAAACGTAGTTCGGCTGAAGTTGATCTATACGAAGACGCTGCATTCTCTCAGTATCTTTTTTGAAGTGAACGATAAAAGGATAGCCCGGCCGCAAAGCGGTGTCAATCTTACAAAGCCGAATTGAGACGAACCGTTTGCATATTCCACGCATGACAGGATTGCACAAGTCTGATTTTCTGGGACTTGGCCCGCATGGCCCCTTCATGGCGCCGGTATGGCGTGACTCAGTCCGCGTGCGACAGGTGGCCGTCTTTCATGTCGCCAAAAGCGGTTGCGACAGCGAGAAAGGCATGATAGGCTATGCAACTTCATGTCGCCTGAAAGGGCTGGAATACAAAACCATCGTTCCGGGGAATCGAACGCTGTTTCTGACCAGGGCCCCCTGGTGATTGCGAAAGATATTTGAATTATGACCCATTCCATGATTATGCCCAAACTGACGGGTGACCTGATCGAAGCCCGCGTGATAGAGTGGTATTGTGAAGAAGGACAGAATGTCCGCGAAGGCGATGAAATTGTGCATTTGGCGACATCGACACTGGACATCCGATTACCTTCCCCCGAAACCGGCACGATCAAAGAGATACTGGTCGATGAAGGGGATCATGTGCGTGAAGGAGATGTCCTGGTGTTATTTGACTGATCGCCCGCTCAAGGAACATCAGAACCCTGCGCTGCATGATTGCTGCAATAATTAGGGTTAGGCTGAAACATCTCAAGCATAAAATCATCGCCATCCCTTGTGCAATACCGGGCACAGGCATCAGATGGCCCAGGAGAAAAACAGAATGAATGTACTCGTTGTCGGATCCGTCGCGCTGGACACCGTCCAGACACCGGATGATCATATCGAACGGGGATTGGGTGGAGCCGCCATGTATGCTTCGGTCTCCGCATCCTATTTTTCCCAGCCCGGAATCGTAGGGGTCGTTGGAGGGGATTTCCCGGCGGAGCATATCGAACTGATGAAGGACCGGGGTATCAATCTGGACGGTCTGCAAATCGATGAATCAGGTAAGACTTTTTTCTGGGCCGGTTCCTATGAAGGCGATTTATCTGTCGCTCAAACGTTGACGACGGAACTCAATGTTTTTGAGACGTTTAACCCCACAATCCCGGAAGCGGCGCGTGAAACGCCTTTCGTCTTGCTGGGCAATATCCACCCCTCCCTCCAACTGGAAGTGCTTGATCAGGCTCGGAATCCGCGCATGGTGTTGTGCGACACGATGAACTTCTGGATCCATTGCGCGCCCAGGGAGTTGGAGAAAGTTTTCCGGCGCTCCACAGTGGTTTGCATCAACGAAGACGAAGCCCGCGACTTCTGCAATGTCAATTCCCTGCCCCGGGCGGCGGCAGAGCTGCTCAAACTCGGCCCCGAACGTGTCATCATCAAAAAAGGCGCCGGAGGGGTTCTGCTCTTTGGCGGCGAGACCTTTTATGCGCTGCCGGCTCTCCCGTTGACCCACGTCAAAGACACCACCGGCGCGGGTGATACGTTCGCCGGCGGGTTCGTTGGCGCGACCTCCCTGTCGCGTGAAATTGATGAAGACGCCTTTCGGCGGGGGGTCTTGGCCGGGTCCGTCATGGCCTCGTTCTGTGTTGAAGATTTCAGTTGTCGGCGCACAGCCAACCTGACCAAAGCCGAGATCCTTGAGCGGATGGGGCGACTCCGGGAAGCCGTCCGGACACCGGAGTTGCAGTGGTAAACCGTTTAGAATGAATGATTTGCGCCGGGTCTGCGACCAAAGAACAAGAGCATGACCCCGAGGAGGCGCTCAGGATGACGAAAAAAAAAATACTCTATCGGCATTTGGACGAACTCAGACCGGATCCGGACGGGCGACCGTCCGTGGTCACGATCGGGACCTTCGATGGCTTTCATTGCGGCCATCAGCAAGTCATCGGAGCCTGTGTGCGCGAAGCGGAAAAACTCAATGCCCGTTCCGTCGTGGTGACCTTCGCCCAGCATCCCCTATCAATTTTGGCCCCTCCCCATGCGCCGCTCATGCTGACCAATTGGCGGCGCAAGGTGAGTCTGCTCCATGAACGGGGAATCGATGCCGTCGCCTGTCTGGACTTCGATGATACCCTGGCCGGAATGGATGCCGAACTCTTCACCGAACGGTATCTGTTCGACGGCTGCGGCGCCGGGGTCGTGATTTGCGGGTATGATTTCACCTTTGGTCGACGCGGACAGGGCACGCCGGAACTCATCGAAGCCGTGGGACGGGCCCGTCAGGTTCGCGTCCAAAAACTCCATCCCCATGGAGACGAGGACAATCCCGTCAGCAGCAGTCGAATTCGTCAGGCGCTGCTGGCCGGAAACGTGGAAGAAGCCATGGAACTGCTGGGGCGCCCTTATGAGCTGGAGGGCAAAGTGGTTAAAGGCTATGGGCGCGGACACCGGCTGAATTTTCCGACAGCCAACATCCCCATCACGGCCGGGATGTGCATCCCCCACTCCGGGGTGTATGCCGTCACCGTCCAAACACCGGACGGCCGCGAATGGGAGGGCATGGCCAATGTGGGTCATGCCCCAACCTTTGGCGTGGGCGAAAATCGGATAGAAGCGCATCTCTTCGACTTCAACCAAGACATCTATGGACAGACCCTTCGAATCCGTTTTATCAGTCGTTTGCGAGAGATTCTTAAATTTGAAAACGCCGAATCACTGATTGGACAAATGGAGGAAGATAAGCGCCAAACACTCTTGCGCTTGAAACAATATAAACATGCCACCGCCGATTCCCAATCGCGAACCGATTCGATAATCAGCGCCAAGGGTCTCGCCGAATGACGAAGCGAGCGATACACCGGGCCTTGCCTGCCCACCAGACGAAAACCACCTTTCGGCGCGCCTGTCCGATTGCCTTATCCTTGCCGGAAATCCGCTTCCTTCTGGAGGATAATCGACTCTGTCGGGACTTTGAACCGGGCTGGATCGATTTATTGGCGCACAAATTTCATGCCTTGGAAGCCCACACAGGGGCGCTGATTTTTGCGGAGGGAGAAAAAGAATCCTATCTGGCCATTGTGGCGCAAGGCGAGGTGTCGGTATGGAAAGAAACGGCCAGTGCCGAGGTCAAGCGCATTGCCACAATTCCTTCCGGGTATTCGTTTGGTGAAATGAGCCTGATCGACGCCACGCCCCGCTCCGCAACGATTCGAGCGGAACAGGATTCCGTGATTCTCACCTTGAGCAGAAACAATTTCGACACCCTTCGAACCGAATCCCCCCACCTGGCGCTGGCATTTGTCCTGCGGATCGCCCGCTTGATCAGCCTGCGCCTCCGTCAGACCAGTGGCTCCCTTTGCGAGTATTTGTGAGGTCCGCCGCCGGCCTTGTCCAGGATGGATAACCATCTCGCGGGCACATTCCACATAGACAACCTCCAAGAGCCCTGATTATAGTCGTCCATCGTCAATCGAACACGATAACACTCCATTTGTGTGGAAACGCGTCATGTCAATACCGAGATCGCCTTTGGGGCAAACCGGGCTGACCATCCCCCCCATTATTTTTGGGACCAGCTGCTTGGGTAACTTGTATCAGGCTGTCCCAGATGAGACGAAACTCGCAATCCTCCAAGAGTTTTTCGCCCATGTCGACGTGCCGGTTTTTCTGGACTCGGCCGGAAAATATGGAGCGGGACTGGCCCTGGAAACCATTGGAAAAGGGTTGAGAAAACTCAAGATACCCCCTGCTCAGGTCATAATCAGCAATAAGCTGGGGTGGAAACGTGTTCCGCTCAAGGGGCCGGAACCCACCTTTGAGCCAGGCGCCTGGGTGGGATTGAGTCATGACGCCGTCCAGGACATCAGCGCAGAGGGAATTCTTACCGCCTGGCGGCAAGGCAATGCGCTACTGGGTTCGGATTATTCCGCTCAGATCGTTTCCGTCCATGACCCGGACGAATACCTGGCCGCGGCTCCCACCGCTCTGGAGCGCAAATCGCGATTTAAGGACATAATTGCCGCTTATGGCGCTTTGAGCAAACTGAAGGCCGAGGGACATGTTCGCGCCATTGGTGTCGGATCGAAGGACTGGCGCGTTGTACGGCAAATTGCGGATTGTGTGGCCCTTGACTGGGTCATGCTGGCTGTCAATCTGACTATTTATAGCCATCCGCCGGAACTCTTACGGTTCGTGGAGGCACTGCGAGCCCGAGGGGTGGCTGTCATCAATTCCGCCGTTTTCCATGCCGGCTTTCTGGTGGGGGGGCGCTACTTCGATTATCGAATTCCTGATCCCCATTCCCCGACGGACCAGCCGATGTTCGAATGGCGGGAGCGGTTTCATCGGCTTTGCGCACAGCACGCCATTCAACCGGCCGCCGCCTGTGTTCAGTTTGCCTTGTCACCGCCGGGCGTCGTCAGCATTGCGTTAAACACCAGCGCTCCGGAGCGTGTCCGTGAAAATGTAAATCTTGCGCAGACAACAATTCCCAACGAATTCTGGCAAGCCGCCAAATCAGAACAGTTGATTGCCGGGGATTATCCTTATCTCGGCTGATTCGACTGATTGTGGCGGCATCATATTTCTGTCAGGGAAAAAAATGCAAAAAATCCGTTCCAGTCAAAAAGGCCGACTTCTCGTTTCGTTGAGCATTCTGCTGTGCTTTGGATACATCACGACCAGTTTCGTCAGTTTCTTTGTGTCCCGTGCCGCCCTCCGGTCACAGATCGACCAATCGACGTTACCCCTCACCAGTGACAACATCTATTCGGAAATCCAGCGGGATCTGCTCCGCCCCACCTGGGTTTCTCTGTTCATGGCCAGCGACACATTCCTTCTCGACTGGATTCTGGACGGCGAACAAGACACGCGGGCCATCACAAAATACCTGCAATCCGTCATGGATGAACACCAGGCCTTCACCAGTTTCTTTGTCTCCGAGGCCACCCGAAAATACTATCACCCGACGGGGGTCATCAAAACCGTTCAACGGGAGGACCCACAAGACAAATGGTACTTCCGCGTGCGAGATATGGCCAACGACTATGAAATCAACGTGGACCAGGACACGGCGCATCCCAACACAATAACGATCTTCATCAATCGAAAGGTCTATAGTCACGACGGAAACTACCTGGGCGCCACCGGTGTGGGACTCTTGACCAACTCCGTGCAGGATTTAATACAGCACTACCGGGAAAAGTATCATCGCGACATTTACTTTGTGGATCTGGATGGGAATATCCTGATCCACAGCGCCTCAATGCCCGATGGCGCCACTAATATCCGGGACATGGACGGCCTGGCCTCTGTGGCCGATTCAATACTCGCCGGAGAACTGAACGCCTGTACGTACAAGAAGAATGGGCGTCTGATGCATCTGAACACCCGATACATTCCGGAACTACAATGGCGCCTGCTCGTGGAGCAAGCGGAAGACAATGCAGTGGCTGAAATCTTCGGCGCCTTGGTCGCCAACCTGGCCTTGTGTTCGGTCATCATCGCCCTTGCATTAGCCTTCACGGCCCTCACCACCAGCCGATACGAAAAAACAAACCGCAAACAGCAGCAGGAAATAATCAATCAACACGACGCGCTTCTGGAAAAGAACAAGACGCTTGAAATGGCTTTGGCCAAAGTGCGCACCCTGACGGGATTGCTGCCAATCTGCGCCTCATGCAAAAAGATTCGGGATGACAAGGGCTATTGGAATCGCATCGAGCATTATATCAGCGAACACTCCGAGGCCGAGTTCAGCCACAGTATTTGCCCGGAATGCCTGGGAACACTCTATCCCGATTTCAAACAAAACAATCCAGCGGATGGCAGCGGGCGCCCAGAATCCTGACACCACTCCCGTCGAAACCTTGAGCCAACCGCTGCCACCAACGAATCAGGGACCCATCATGCAGACACGGACGGAACGAATCCACATCCTTTGCCCGGATATCCCACCCGAAACCATTGCGTCTCGGCTGGAAAACCTCGGCGCGCGATACAATGAACAGTATTCGGATGAAGACATTGCGGCCCATTTTCGTGGATTGGCGACGCTGAATCATGAACAGCCGGTCAATATCATTATAACGGAGGGCAACAAGGGTCAGGTGGAATGCACCTTCCTGGCCTATGACTACCCAGGGCTTTTTTCCATGTTCGCCGGGATTCTGACGGGGATGGGCTTTGATATTCAAAACGGGGACTGCTTTACGCTCGCCCGCAGTTCGGACCCGGACGCGACGAGCAAAACCCACAAACGGTTTTATTTGCCCCGCTCCTATCAGATAACCCGTCCGAAACCCAGAGGCCGACGGCGAGAAGTCATCGATAATTTCCGCGGGATGATCATGATGTCGGAAAACTTCGATCACTGGCGTGAACGACTCATCAGCGAGACAAAAGACGTTGTCGGACTCATGGAAAATGAGGCGTTTGAGCAGGCCCGCCAGCAAGTCAACCTCATGGTCACCACCATGCTGGAATCACTTTATTACAAAACACCACCGGTCCTGTATCCCGTCAATCTGACCATTGACAATGAGTCGGACGCCTTCACTCACCTGAAAGTTGTCTCGCAAGACACCCCCGCTTTTTTATACTCACTGACCAATGCCCTGTCTCTCGGCGGGGTCAACATTGAAAGCGTATCCATCAAAACACGGAATCATGAAATCTCAGATGAAATCGCTTTCACGGATTCCACGGGGCGTCGTATTGAAGATGAAGAATCGCTCCGGCTGATTCGCATGTCGGTCCTTTTCACCAAGCAATTCACCTACTTTCTCCCGACAGCGCCCGATCCCTATCGCGCCCTGACTCGATTCAATAAACTGCTCCATGATGTAATGTGTTTGCCCGAAAGCATTCGTTGGATCGAATCCTTTTCACAAACGCGGAATCTCAATGATCTCGCTCGGGTTCTGGGCGCCAGTGATTTTATATGGGAGGATTTCATCCGACTCCAGTATGAAGCCCTGTCGCCCATTCTGGAACCGGCAGAACGAGCCGAACAGTTTTTCCATACGGAAACTCTGATCGCGCGCCTCACGAGCGCATTGGATTTGGTTGAGATCTATGAAGATAAAATCAAAGCGCTCAACACTTTTAAAGATCATGAGATATTCCTGATCGATTTGGAAAACATTCTAGGGACCGGCACGTATGAGCCGCGCGCCATGGCCGAAAAACTGACCTTTCTGGCCGAAACCGTCCTCCAAAGCGCCTACCATCTGGCTTATGCGCACCTGAAGGAACAGTACGGCGTGCCGCGGACCATCGGCGGCATTGAGGCCCCTTTCGCCGTATTGGGATTAGGAAAACTCGGCGGCATTGCGCTGGGCTATGCTTCCGATTTGGAATTGATTTTCGTTTACAGTGATAACGGTCGGACCGACGGGGCCAATCCAATTGAAAATGCCCAGTTTTTTGAACGCATGGCCCGCGAATTCCTCGAAATCATTCAGGCCAAGCGGGAAGGGATTTTTGAAATCGACCTGCAACTGCGCCCCCATGGCAAAAAAGGTCCCTTGGCGTGCAGTTTGGAAGCCTTCTGTCGATACTTTGGACCCGGTGGAGAGGCGCATTCGTATGAACGGCTCGCCCTGGTTCGCTTGCGCGCCCTGGCAGGCGACAAAAACCTGGGACAACGGTTCGAACGGCTGCGTGATGAATTCATTTACGAGGCGGACAGCATCGATGTGACGCAGTTGCGCGAACTGCGCCATCGACAGTATCAGGAAAAGGCCGGCCCTACGCCCAATGTCAAATTCTCTCCCGGCGGGCTGGTTGACCTGGAATATGATGTGCAAATCCTTCAGGTAATGTGTGGACGTGAAAACGAATCCCCCCGCACTCCACGCATTCACATGGCTTTGCAAGCCCTTCGGGATGTCCAGGTGCTGTCTCCGGAAGAAAGTGAACGGCTGGACAAGGCTTACTATTTTCTTCGCCATGTCATCAATGGCCTGCGTATGCTCCGGGGTAACGCGAAAGACCTGTTTTTGCCGGTCATGGACTCCACGGAATTCCGACACCTGGCGCGTCGAATGGGATATGAGCGCAAAGGGGATCTGCGCGCCGCCCATCAACTCTACGTCGATTTTGAAACCCACACCGCTGTTGTTCGCTCCTTTGTGGAAAAGCATTTCGGACGCGACTCGCTGCCCGGACCGGTGACAGGAAACGTGGCGGACGTGATTTTTTCATCTATGCCGTCCGAAGAGCTGAGTCACAGCGCGCTCCACAAACTCGGTCTCAAAAATACAACCCGCGCCGCGCACAACCTGCGCCGACTGGCAGGAGAGGGCGAACAGGCGGAACGATTCGCCATGCTGGCCGTCTTAGCCTGTGATATGCTCAAGGACATGGCCGATCCCGATATGGCCCTGAACAACTGGGAACGCTTCGTCAACGTCCTGCCCGACGCGAAGCATCATTTTGAAACGCTCTTGGCTCAACCGAAACGGCTCGATGTGTTCCTGAGTATTGTCGCCACCAGTCAATTCCTGGCCAATACGCTTGTTACCAATCCCGACTTCTTTGAATGGGCCACATCGCCAGCCGTTCTGAATCGTTCACTGACTCGGCGCGAGACACTCGAGGCGTTGCGCGCCCTTGGGGCGGACCTTCACGACCGCGAACTGTGGCTGGACGCCCTCCGACGATTCCGCCGCCGACACTTCCTGCGCATTGGCGCACGCGACGTCTGCCTGGGCGCGCGCCTGGATCAGATCACGGCCGATCTGTCCGTGCTCGCCGATTCACTGGTGCAAGCCACGTTGGATCGCTTTAGTTCCGAACATCCAGAAAGCGCGCAAGAGATAGCCGATCGATTTTGTATCCTCGCCTTTGGAAAACTCGGCGGAAGCGAACTCAATTACAGTTCCGATATCGACTTGCTTGCCGTTTACGAGGGTCCCTTTGATCCAGTCTTTGTTTCTGCTGTTGAACAATTGCGGCATGACCTATCGGATCACACGACCGAAGGACACATCTATCGCATTGATCTGCGGCTGCGCCCCTATGGGCGGGGTGGCGCGCTGGCCCAATCCGTTGAATCGGTACAGCGATACTACGAAACAGTGGCTGGCTTGTGGGAAATTCAGGCCCTTCTGAAACTTCGCCCCATCGCCGGCTCCACATCCACCGGCGCTCGGTTGATGCGCGGTCTGCATTCCCTTTTCAAGCGACAACGCCCTGCCTCAAAAATCGCATGGTCTATCGACTCACTCCGCAAGCAGGCCATGCAACGCGTCACTCGCCAATCCGGCTCACATCTCTTCGAATCCGGAAGGGAGGCCGGACTGCGAAACATCAAAGACGGCGCCGGAGGAATTCGGGATATCGAGTTTCTGGTTCAGGGAATGCAACTGGCCCACGTTCATGACGACGAGAACCTGATCGAGGGGAATACGCTCAAAGCCATTGGCGCCTTAACCACCGCCGGCCATTTGAGCAGCGAACAGGCGGACTCCCTGAGCCGGGACTACATCCTGCTGCGGCGCACGGAACACTTTCTGCAAATCATGGAAGACCGCCAAACCCACGCGCTCCCCAAGGATGAGGGCGAAATCAATGCTTTGGCTCGACGGGTCCTGGGCGTAACGCACGACACCCAGTCTTTTACAAAACAAATCCAGGAATGCCAAACCCGCATTCACGACGCCTTCCTGCATTACGTGCAGAAATACTCTGCCCTATAAATCCGGCGTCGGCTTGCGCCGTACCGCCCTCCCCAAACCAACCCCACACAGTATGAAGCACAACCATCCAAACCAGGGGCCGATGCGCACATAGGGCGTCTGTCCCGTCCTGGGATAAATGGACGCCGACAGACTGCCGATTTCGTTCAACTCGGTCGCTCTCGCGATGCGCCCCTGCGGCGATATGAAGCAACTGATCCCATTATTCGCGCACCGAACCACCCACCGGCCGGTTTCGACGGCGCGAAAGATTGATTGAATCTGATGCTGTTTCGGCCCACTGGATACGCCATACCAGCCATCGTTTGTGACGACGACCATGAACTCGGCGCCCGCGCGGGCAGCCCGACGGAACAGATAAGGCATGGTGGATTCAAAACAAATCAGCGTCGAAAAGCGCATGGACTGTTGCGTTTCCGCGCCACGAACTTCGAAAACCGTCATCGACTTCCCCCGGTCGAAACTCCCGACCGTCAGACCGATCGCCTCAATATATGGAATAAAGCGCAGATAAGACATATCCTCCCCGAAGGGGACCAGATGGATTTTGTCGTAGGTCTGATCACTCATCCCGCCCGTCGGCGTAAAGACATAGGCGCTGTTATAGGACTCCTGGGCTCGACGGCCATCGTCGGCCATCACCTGACGGGCCGCGCCCATCAGAATGGGTGTCCGCCATTTGACAGCGGCTTCCTCGACCAGCTGCGCATAGCGAGGCGGCTGACCAGCGCCTTCAGACACATTGAAGAAAAAATCGGGAATGGCGGTCTCTGGCCAGATGATCATATCCGGCGCCGCTGTCGATCCTTCCGCCCCCGAACCAACGGCGGCAAGCGCTTCATCCGTCATTTCCACAATCTGTCGGGCCATCGCATCCCATGCCTTCATGGCTGTGGCCGGTGACTGGGGATACATCATATAACTGTTCCATTTTTCGATCTGCGGCACACTGGGTTGAATCAATGTCAGATGAAACGTATCCCCTCGCGCCAAATCAATCCGGGAAACGCCATAGCCCGCCCCCCAGACCGTCGCCAGCGCCGTCAGTCCCACCGTGCAATCCAGCGCCCGACGTCGGATGGGCCGTTCATCGTCAAAAAAAAGATCGGCCACCAGACCATTAATCCAGACGATCAAAAATGACAGCGCCCCTGTTCCCGTCAGGGAAACCAATTGGATCAATCCGGTCTGATTGTACTGTGAATGCGCCAGGGCGCCGAAGGGAAAGCCCAGTTCCCCTGAAGAGCGGATGGACTCCAGAAGCGTCCACCAGGCGGGCGCAAACCAAATCACACTTTTCCGGCTTTTTCGCCCCAAGACGCCCACCCCCCAGGCAAAGACACCGGCATACAATCCCTGGATCAGGCCCAACGCCACGATTCCAATCACAACAACCGGCGCAAAGACATGGAGGGTATTCAGAAAAAACGAAATCCCATAATAAAAAACAAATCCGAAAAACCAGCCCCGATAAAAGGCCGCTTTGCCCGTTTGCCGGCGTAAAGCCCAAAACAAGGGAACCAGCCCCACCCATGCCAACCACCCGAGATCCGGTTGGGGAAAGGCAAGACGGAGGATACCGCCCGATAAACCGGCCGCGAGATATTCGCGCCAATTTTGCGTGATGTCCTCTCGATCCGGCGCCAGACGAAAAAGTCTTATCAGGTTTTTTTTAATTTTCATCCTTGGTCACAATCCTGTTCCAAATCATAATAATATGGCGGCCCAACCATGGCGAAAAGGGATCGAAATGAACAAGCTCATATTTCAGAAAAGTTTCTCAGTCGCTCTGGCGCGCTAGACAAAACAGGTGAAAATGGGCGATATTTGGGATTGAGCAGAGCACGAATTGTAGGATAATATTTTTTTTTTTGACGTGTAGGGCCCGCCACACGGGTCACTCATATTTGACAGACAATCAGGTGATATTTATGGCCAACTATCTGGTGACGGGCGGAGCGGGTTTTATTGGCTCCAATATTACGGAGTTTTTGCTCAAAAATGGCGAATCGGTTCGGATTCTGGACAACCTGTCCACGGGCTATCAAAGGAATGTCGATCGATTCGGTGATCAAGTGGAGTTCATCAAAGGCGATATTTGCGATCCCGCCGATTGCGTCAAAGCTGTGAACGGGATGGACTACATTCTCCATCAGGCGGCTTTACCTTCCGTAGCCAAATCCGTGGAGGACCCTCTGGTCACACACAATCATTGCGCGACCGGAACCATCAATCTGCTCACGGCAGCGCGGGACGCCAAAATCAAACGTCTGGTTTATGCCGCCTCCAGTTCCGCATACGGCGATCAACCCGGCGATTTCAAAACCGAGACGATGCGTCCGGATCCGCTGTCTCCCTATGGTGTGGCCAAACTGGCAAGCGAATACTACCTGCGCGCCTTCAGCGCCTGTTATGGTCTCGAAACCGTCAGCCTCCGATACTTCAATGTCTTCGGTCCACGACAGGATCCGTCCTCCATGTACAGCGGCGTCATTTCGCTGTTCATCACAAAACTGCTCCAAGGCGACGCGCCGACCATATATGGGGACGGGCTGCAATCGCGGGATTTCACGTACGTGGAAAACAATGTGCGAGCGAATATTCTGGCCGCCACAGGCGATTTCAAGGCCGAAGGACAGGTCTATAATGTGGCTTGCGGCGAGTCGGTCAATCTTCTGGAATTATATGAGGCCGTCGCCGAAATTGTCGGCTGTGATGTGAGACCAACGTTTGGCCCCCCCCGCGTTGGCGACATCCAGCACTCGAAGGCCGACATATCGCTGGCCCGGAAGAACCTGCACTATGAACCGACGGTTTCCTTCAAGGAAGGCCTCCAGCGAACGATTGACTGGTATCGCGAGTCAATCGCGGAAGAAGCCTAGACAGCCCCCCATAGAAATCGAAAGCGCACAACTACCGTTGCGCGCTTCGGTTTCAGCGGGATCAATCGTCAAACAGCGAATCGATGGCGGAAAAGGCGTCACGCTTCAGGACAGCGCGGGACAGGGAAGCGCGAACTTTGGCGTCGTTGGGCTTGCGTCGGGTCATTTGTTCAAGAATTTCGATCCCTTCGCTGACGGAACCGTTGAGGATTAATGATTCCCCGGCCTTTACCCATTCCTGATAGGCCTCGTCCACCTGCCCCACCCGATCCAGATACTCCGCCAATTCAATGCGTACATCGGTATTGTGTTCATTGATATTCAGGATACTTCGATAATTGGCGATTTGTTCTTCCGGTATTTTTTCAGTCTCATCGACCGGTTGATTGACGGCGGCCTGAATCATGGCGTCGAGGCGATCGCGGCGCAACTCCATGGTCGCGGCCAGTTCCCCTCGCCGCAAAAACTCGTTCGCAATTTCGTTATCCGGAGTCAGGGCTTTTACCTTCTTATACCAGCGCCGCGCTTCCTGCGCCTGTCCTAACCGCTCATAAGCCGCCGCCAGTTGTAGATAATCATCAATCAAGTCCGTTTCGGGGCCCACCTGGAGATAGAGTTCCAAATATCTCCGGCGCAAGGAAACATTGTCGGGATCCGAATCCAAAGCCTTTCGCAAGGTCTGTACAGCGTCAAACACACGGCCGACCTTGAGGTACACCTCGCTCAAGCCCATATAGTCTGCCGTCAGATCCGATGGGGCACCCATTCGCTCATGGGTTTGGATCAACCCCTGCCACGCCTGCTCATTGTCCGGCTGATAGGAAAGAATGCGCCGATACTCTTCTTCGGCCTTGTCAAAGCCCCCCTTCTGCAGGTGGATTTTGGCGAGATCGGCCATTTTGCGAAACGCTTCTTCGTTTTCACCTTTTCGCAGTAGAGACTGAATCAGTGGTTGGATTACTTCCGCATTATCCGGTTCCAATACAAGGATCTTATCCAGAATTTCATCCCGGTGATCCGCGTCCCCCATCTGGTCGAACAGATTCATCCCTTTGATCAGTGACTTGACCGCCAGTCCTTTTCGATTGAGGCTCAACAAGGTTTCCCCCATCCAGACATTGAGCCTGGCATTCTCCGGATCCAGTTCCAGCCCCCGCTTGAGCAGTTCTTCCGCCTCGGCCAGCTGACCGGCATTGACATAACGCTGATAGAGCAACTGAATCTCATTGACGGCGCGGGGGGCGTCGTTCTGTTCCGCGTAAATATCCATCAGGAGATGATGCGCCCGAGCGGCCGCTTCATCCAGTTGCCGCTTCTGGCAAATCGCCAGCGCCCGGCGGCAGTGATCCAGGGCCCGGGCCATCGTTCCCTGATCATAGCATAAGCGAACGGCGCTCAGCAGGTCATCAACCGCGTCACTATCCGCCCCCTCCGATTCACGAGCGGAGGCCCGCGCAACCCGTAACTCGGCGTCATCGGGCGCCAGCGCCACGGCCTGTGTCCATATTTGAGACAGGCTCAACGATTCAGGTTCGCTCAGGACAGCGCCATACTCTCCCACCAGCTCGGCGACTCGTTTCCATTGCTGGATCGCGACCTCTTTTTTGCCAAGTTTCGTCAACAAGACGGCCCATCTTCGGCGCGCCTCGGCGTTCTGTGGATCCATTTCGTTAGCCCACAGCAAGGTCTCCTCTGCTTGAGACCAATCGCCGCTGTTCATGAACGCCTGTCCCTTGTCCATCAGCAGCTGGCAGGCGCCGGCCTCGTCGCCGGCGTGCGCATACAAATCCACCAAGTGCCGGAGCGCTGATTCGTGATGGGGGACAGCCGCCAGAATAGCCTCAAAAGCCGCCCGCGCTTCGGCCGGATTACTCTGGCCCACACAAGCCATGGCATAGGTCATCATTTCTTCGGCCATGGCGTCCGTTCGGCCAGTCTGATCATAAAGCCGCGCCAGCGTCCGCCGCTCAACCAGAGACGCTCCCTCCAATCCCACAATCCGTTCCTGCGCCTGAATGGCGCGCTCAAAATTGGAATCTTCCGCCGTAATGGTTACAATCGAACGGAATGCGTCCAAAGCCTCGGCATGGCGTCCCTGCTCGGAATAGATTTCCCCCAACGCCTGAAGTGATTCCAGATCGCGTGGCGCCAGACCCACCACCTGACGGTATGCCTCGACCGCCGCGTTCCATTCTCCCTGACGGCGGTAGTCTTCCGCCAGACGCCGGGCATCGGTAACGGCTTCGCCTTCTCTCCCCAATTCTTTAAACGCCTTAAGCCGCATGGAAGCGTAGGCTGGCTCATCGGGAAACAATTCCAGCGCGACATCCGCAAGTTCCAAAACCTGTTCCCAGCGACGATTCGTTTCAAAGCGTTCTAACAGCGCGGTCATTTCGGCTTGTGCCGCCTCCCGACGCCCGTGCTGACTCATCAGGCGAACACTTTCCAGTCGCGCCCCCTTGGCGTCCGGCGCGATCTGAGCCAGTCGATTGGCCACACGCAAAGCGCAATCCACATCCTGAGCCTCAAAAGCCGTCCGACACAGTTCACTGCATTCCACAACCGCCCGCCCCACCTGCCGCTCTGAGGCCAGCATCGCGATCAACCGTTCGCGAACATCCAGGGCGTTCGGATTCAGTTTTTTCAGGATATTCAGCATGGGGATCGCGTGCGGCGCGTCATCATCATCGCAATAGATATCCGCCGCTTTCTTGTATTCGGCAAAAGCGGCGGTCGAATCGCCTTTCTTCTGGTATAAACGTCCCAACAGTTCCGCGCTCACGGCGTCGCTCGGATCCAGCGCCTGCATTCGTTTGAAATAAACCTCGACCCGATCGACATCTTTCCGTGAAACACAAATATCGCTCAATCGCTGATATTCCGACTTGGCCTCGTCCAACCGTCCGATCGTTTCGTACATCCCGGCCAGCCGTTCGCCAACCGGCAGATCATCCGGCGCCAAAGAGACAATCGCCTCATACACCTCAATGGACTCTTCAGATGCTAAATCCCCAGCGTCCAGCAACTGCGCCAGTCGGCGATATCGTTCCAGGGCTTTGTCCACGCTTCCCAAAGACTGCCAGACTCTGGCGCTCTTGAGGAGCGCTTCCTGATGCGTATCATCAGCGGCGACGATTCGATCCAGCCATGACGCCGCCGATCGGGCCGCTTCGCGCTCATCCTCGTTTTCGAGACATTGTCGCGCCATGATCAGGCAACGTTCGATCCCCTGAGCCACATCCCCCCGCCGGATCAGGGCGTCCGCGACTCCTTCGCCCGCCGGCCCATCCAGCGGATCCATTGTCAGAATCCGTTCATAAGCCGCCAGGGCGCTATCGTCATCACCTCCCGCCGCCAGACGAGCCGCCAGGTCCCTCAGAACCGAAATGGCTTTAACTGTTTCACCCGATTCGTGACAGAGTGCCGCCAGTTTGAATCCCACGGACGGATCATCCGGGTCCACATCACTGACATACTCCAAAACCGCCATGGCTTCAGCTGTCTGGTCGCCCTGTTCCGCAAGGTGATCGGCCAAAATGAGGTATTGCTCCTTCGCGGCCAGCCAGTCGCTCATCCGTTCCAGATAGTTGGCGTAGGCGCTCCGCACGGAAAGGTTGTGTTCATCATACCCCTGAACGCGCTGATAGGCTGTTCGCAGGGTACTATCCGGCGCATCGTGATGCCGCAATTCAATGGCATGGAGATAATGCGGCGCCGCAGCATCAAAGGACTCATATTTATGGACCACCTTGGCCAACGCGGTGACCGCCTTGTGATCCTCGGGGGTCAAGGCCAGGATTTCTTCGAGTATCCGACGACCGGCGTCCACGTCGCCATTTGCCAGCAACACTTCCGCCTCAACGCGCATGGTGTCCGCCACCAGATCAACCGCTCCCATCTGGGTACAGATCTCGATGATCCGGAGCCGAAGGCCGGCGCATCCGGCGTATTGCTCCAGACAAAGCCGGCACAGATCCAACAGTTCCCCAGCGCGTTCACCCGTCGGCAAGGGGTCAGCCCATTCGTCAAACCACACGCGCAAATCGTCAAACCGTTCTTGACGGCCATAGAGATCGACAAGGCGTCGACGGCTGTCAGGGTCGCGCGGCGCCTGTTCCAGACAGATTTTCAGAATGCCTTCCGCCTCTTCGTCCCGACCTTGCCCGATATACGTGTCCACAAGCCGATACCCACATTCCAGCATTTCCTCCCAATCCCCCGCGTCGCGACGGCCCAGAAAATACAGTTCGAGCATATCCGTATTCTTGGGTTCCAGCGCAAGCCCACGCTCGCCGGCTTCGATCCGGAGGACGGCATTCGTTGGACCTTCGGCCAGACGCGCCACTTCAAAATATTCCCGGAGCGCCTGCTCCTTATTGTTGATGGCCTCCCACCGTCGCGCCACGCGCATACGATGGTCGAGCCGATTCCCCGCTGTCGAACTAATCCGCTCGTTCAGTTCCCCGGCCTCATCCAGCCTCTTGAGAGAAATTAGCCGGTCTGCGAGCATGTGCAGTTCCGACAACCCTTCTTCCACACGCCCTGCCTGTAGCAGTTGGTCCACAGCTTCAACACGCCGGGCCACCCCGGCGTCGCTCAACATGGTCAGGCGATCTTTGATTTCCTTGTGTGTTCCAGTATCTTTATTTTTCTCGGCGATCCCCAAAGCCTTTTCATAAACTTCCATGGCTTTTTCATAGTCGCCGGAGGCCTCTGACACCCAGGCCAACCGCCTCAGCGTCGGCAGATCGTTCGGGGATATTTGTAGCAACCAGCGTTGACAATACTGCGCATTCGGGTAGTCCTGCGCTTCGATATACAGTTCTTCCAGCCGCTGAAACATGCGCCGCGCTTCGTCCCGCTCCCCTCGCCGAAACGCCTGTTGGCCCATGGCATATAAGGAACGCCTGTCGTCAGGCTTGATCTGAATCATTTTCTCCAAAACTTCATTGGCGGCCGTCTCATCGCGTTGGGACAACAACTGATCACGCAACAGTCTTAAATGGACCAACGCCTCACCCTGCCGTCCCGCTTCCAGTTCCAACTCCGCAAGTTCGCGCCGCGCATCCACATGGCTGGGATCCCGTTCGAGCCATAATTGATACCACTGCTTATTGTTTGACCGTTCTCCCTGTCGCTTGTGATGATCACACATTTCCCGAATCAGTGTCAGCGCCTTGTCGTGCTGCCCTTTCGCATCAAAAACGCGCAGGAGGCGCTGGTAGATCTCTGCGCTGTAAGGCTCAACACTCAGTAAACGTTGCGCAATTTCAATCGCCCGATCCGGCTCATTTCGGCGGAGAAACGCATCCATCAATTCCTTGCCCAGCCGTACGGCGCCTCCAACGTCCTCCCGCTCAATGAAAAGGGAGACACCGAGCAATTTCGCGTCCAGATTCTCTCCATCCAGTTCCAAGGACTTTTGAGTCAACTCCAGCGCTTCATCCAGCCGTCGTTTGACGTAAGCGGTTTCTGCGCCGTCAAACAAGCGCATACTCCAGCCGGCCCGCGCCCCGCGATCGATTTCCAAATGAAACCGCTCACACAAATCCAGAGCCGCCCGCACCGTCTCCATTCGGTTTGCCGTGGCCCACAAATCCACCAGCCCACCGCCACGATGCCCTCGGCAACTGCGGCGCGTACAAAGATACGTTCGACGCTTCCGGTCAATCAGCAGCGTGGAATACAGCCCCTTGTGCAAAGGACACCGGCTGTGGATAGCCTCCCCCATCTGGCGGACCAGTTCGGGATACCACCCCAGCAGTTTCAGTATCGCCAGAGGGTCCACTTGCTCATTGACGGCTCGAAAGAGATCTTTTTCAACGGTCAAGGGCATAGGCCAACCAAACTTTCCAAAACATCAATCCATCGGGTCAATGAAGATAAAACTTCATGTCGGCTGCGTCTGAAAAAATGACAATCCCATAGGCGCAATGGGTTCATTGTCGCAATTATATGGACACAATCAAGCAGTCATTATGACAAAACCCGAGATAAGCGCATCACGCCAATCCCGGGTTCCCGTCATACAGCGCTCCCTGTCGCTCCCACCATCCACAATCCCAAGCGTTTCGAATAAGTCGAACCGATTATTCGGTCTTGTCCGTTTCTGTATCGGACAGGTCAAAATCCATATCCCCAAGGTCAAAGATATCGTCCGCGCTCATCGGATCAGACTCCTCCGACTTCTCTTCCGCTTCCGAACGGAAGATATCCATTTCCTGAGGACTCATGACCTGTGTTTCCGCATCGCTGGACGCCAGTGGATTATCCGAGTCGTCCGTGGATGCGGCTTCTGTTGACGCCGGCGCTTTCGGAGTCCCATTTACATCCGGCGGCGCCACCGGCTCATCGTCGCCCGAAGCATCCCCGCCCACATCGCCCAGGATGTCGGACAGATCCAGCAGT
This sequence comes from Candidatus Sumerlaeota bacterium, assembly GCA_017161665.1. GTDB lineage: Bacteria > Sumerlaeota > Sumerlaeia > JADFCT01 > JADFCT01 > JADFCT01. Next base: position 7,017 of record JADFCT010000001.1, on the reverse strand, counting down.
TCATCGCCGCTGACATCCTCAATGCCGCTGAGATCCTCCGGTTCGGCCTTTGGAGCCGGCGCAGGCATGGACACTTTTGGTTTTTCCTCGACATCGGCAAACATGGGGCCCAGGTCCAATCCCAGATCCAAGTCATCCAGATCGGCCGGCGCATCGGCTTCCGCCACGGTCTCCGGCTTCGGCTCCGGTTCAGAGACCGGCTCCGGAGCGCTTTCTGTCGCTTCCGCTTTTGATGATTCCCCGTCATCGGGTGTAAGATTATCAAAATCCAGACCGCCAAAGTCGAAATCGCCTCCCAGATCAAAATCCTCTCCACTCGGCGCGTCCATCAGGGGCGTTTCGTCTTCGACCGCCGCCGTCTTGGGTTCCACAGCCGCGGTGGATGACTCTGGCGCTTCGGCGTCGGTCACCGGCTCGGCTCCCATATCATCCAAGCCCAGATCGAACATATCCATGTCCGGTTCTTCCAATGGATCGGAATCAATGCCTCCCAAAGCGCTTCCCGATTGGGGTTCCTGTGATTCCGACTCGGAAGACGCCTCGACAGACTCTTCTTCCAGTTCCGGAGAGGATTCCTCCAAAGAGAATCCATCCAAATCAAGTCCACCCATTTCAAAGGACTCCGCTTCCGACTTTTCCTCAGCAACGTCATCCACCGGCCTTGTCTTTTCTTCTTCTTCTTCTTCCTCCATCGGCTCTTCCATAGAAAAGTCCATATCCAGCCCCACATCGCCATCGAGACGGTCGGGGGTGGTTTCTTCGATGTCATTAGACTCGCTTGTCATGTCCGGCATGGCGATGGGTGATGACTCGGAATCCTCTAATCCGAGAGAAACGGTGTCACTGTCCCAATCGTCCAGCGTCTGGTCCATTTCATCTGGCTCCGACGCGGTTTTCTCGGGAGATTTTGAGGGTTCTTCGGTAGACGAGTCCTCAAAATCGGGTTCCGGTTCCTCCATGTTATCCGCCATCAGATCAAGCGCCCCGGCGGCGCCGACGCCTGCGGCCGCCGTCAAAGCCTTGGGCTGGGAGGTGGATTCCAGGCTTCCCCGCTCTTCGGCAAACGCCACCGCCGGACGATTCGGAATTTCACTGACCAAATCCAGAATCTCGCGATGGCGACGATTCTGTTTCATCAGAAAATAAATCACACCCGCCATCAAAACAAACAGGGCCACGACGGCAATCAGAACGTACTGACTCATCCTACGGCTCTCGGCCTGTTCGCTTACGACCCGATCCAAGTGGGCCATGCGATCCTGATTGGCCGCCAGATACGTGCGATAGCGTCCATCCAGCATTTGTATCTTGGATTGCGCCACCGTCAGGGCCTCACGCAACGCCGCCTGCAAAGCCGGATCGCTGCCGGCCTTGCCCAACATGGCATTAGCCGTGGCGCGGATGGATTCATACTGCAGCAAGGCTTGGCCCAGACGTTCGGGAATGGTCTCGCCCGCCTGCTCCAACTGCGCCGCTAAAGTCAACGCGCTCTCCACATCGGCCACCGACTGAATACTCAATAACTGAACCTGACTGCGAAGGGCGTCGAACTGCTCATTGATCCACGCCCCCAGATCATCAATTCGCGCCTTGCCCATGCTGATTGACTGTCGCTTGACATCAATCAAGGGATTGTTCGGGTCAAAGGACTCCAGGTCTTTTAAGGCTGTTTCCGCCTTTTCCCAGTTTTTCAGATCCACCGCTTCGCCGACCATGGAGAGCAAACCGGCAATCTTTCCCTGGCGTTTCTTTTCGTTGGCAATGTTCTGATTCAGTTGCTCGACAAGGCCCTGTTGGTTCTCCATGGCCGCCAATTTCTCGCGAATGGCCTTGAGTTCCTCAACCGTCCGGGCGTCCTGTTCCTTCATCACCGTACTGACGACCGAACGGATCACAGCCTCCATGTCATCCCGTTCTTTTTCATCCAGACGTGAAACACTGGCCGCGATGATGCGTTCAATGTCACCGGACGCCATGTCCTTGATGTCGCTCGAGATCCGAACCAGTTCCCGGCGTGAGGTTGTCATCCCGGTGAATCCACCGGCGCGCATACGTTCCAGTGCGCTGTAAGCGCTCCGCTGTGTGGGATACGGCCCCACCACGACGGCGTGCGCGCCCCCTTCGGTTACGATGCGAGCGGTACCAAAACCCTCGTTGAGCAGCGCGTCCTTCAAGAGCCCCGCCGTCGCCGGATCGTTATAGGTTCCGGAGACAATACGATACTCATAGAGTGTCTCTTTTTCATTGGCCGCCAGTTCCACTTTCGTCTGGATTACACCTTTCGGCGACAACCCCCGATCCTTTAAAAAGACCTGACTCCGCTCGGCGGCTTCGGAAGAAAAGAAGGCCCCGGTCACAACCTGCCACTGGCCATTTTCCTGCACCGCGCGCCCATTAAATATCCCCTGGTCGATCAAGTCCGAGATCATCGCCTCCGCCTCAGCCTGTGACAACCCATCGCCCATATTAACCCAATAGAAAACCGGCGGTTCCGCCTGAGCGGCGCGCGTCATGGCCGGCATAATTTCGCCCGGCTTTCCCGCCATCTTGATATCATCGGGTCTGGACGGAAAAATCCGAAATTCACTGAAGAAAACCTCATTCCAACGCTGTCCCACTCCAGCCGTGCCCGACTCCAGCGCATCGTCTTCAACGGCCACCAACTGCTCATCATCAAGAAACAGAGCGATCGTCGATCCGTTAAACACCAGACGCGCATGACGCCGTTCATTCCGCTCCCGCATTCCTTCAATCTTCGGGATCGAAACGCCGTTGACACCATCCACAATCTCTTTCCCTAACAGCGTGCGCTGACCTTCCAACACCCGTTCAATACCGGCCTTGCGACGACGACCGGTGTCGATGGAGTTGGAGATATTAAAATAGGCCGCATAATGGTTATCGGAATCTTGAAAGCGGCCAACAATACGAATCTCACCGTTGTATTGGGCGCCACGGAAATAGACATCGACTGCGTAGTCGGTCCACGCCCCTCCAATGGCCGCATCCACTGTGGCATAGGTGAAACCGCTTTCGCTAATCAGATCATCCCCGTTGCCGGTATAAAACTCACCATTGGAAACCACATAATGCAAACCGGACGACGGCATGTCCCCCCACACTTTCCATCTCTCGGGTCTTTGAATGACACTCTCATTAAACGAGTCCTGAAACAACGGCGCCTGAGCCGAAAGTTCCAAAGTCAAACCCAGCGCCATCATCAAACTCAAGACAGCTGTGCGAACACGCATCTTCATAGCCGGCATCCTTGATTATACAAAAATATGATTATCTGTCAGCGCCATGCCATCAGCCGACAGAAGTCACAAAGGCATCCAATGGAAAGCCTCTGTGAATTCTTCAGGGCCAAAGACAAATCGGCTGCAGATCCACAACTGAAAAACAGTTTCACAAAACACGTGCATACTGCTTCCAAAGCCCGCGAGTCAATCGCTTTTTGGAATCGAGAGGAAACCCAACACACCCGTCGGCGAAACGATCGGATCTGCTACGCCCGCGGCAAAAAAACGGTGACCGTCGTGGTGTCATCGGAGCCACAGTCCAGTTGGATGGTCCCCTGGTGGGTTTCGGCGATCAGTCGCGCCGAATAAGTTCCCAGTCCGGAGCCGTTTTCCTTCCCAGCGGTCACGTATTTGTCAAAGAACCGATCACGAATGGATTCGGGGACCGCGCCCTGGTTTTGGATGCGGATTAAAGCCATTGCCCCTTCACGACCCAAATCGACGCGAATCCGTCCATGAACGGGAGACGCTTCCACGGCATTGCGGATGAGATTGGCCAGCATGGAATAACACAACAATTGCTCCCCCTGGACCATAAAAGCGCCATCGCTCGAACCCGGCCGATCCTCCCTCGAGCCACCATGAATCTCTGATTCGATTTTCTTGGACTGGACGGTGTGTTTAGAATCGTCCAGGGCCTGACGGATCACGGGCAACAGATCGATTGGCTGCGCCTGAAGGCGATAGACGCCTTTTTCCATCTTATACAAGTCAAAGGAGCGATTGACCATATCCAGAATCCGATAGCCGTTTTCGCGGATGCGACTCACGAGCATGGCCTGGGTTTCGGTCAGATCGCCCTGGGCTTCGAGCAGCGGCGGGATGGAGAGGATATTGTCCAAGGGCTGCTTGATGTCATGGCGGGTAATGCGCTCGACATCCTCGCGCAGTTCCGCCGCCTCACGCAGCGCCTGGTTCTGATGCTCGAGTTTGACAAAGGCCTTGCGCAGGGTCAGATGGGTTCGGATGCGGGCGCGGACAATGGGCGCGCGCAGGGGTTTGGCCACATAATCCACAGCCCCCAGGGCCAGTCCTTTGGATTCATCCTCCGCATCCTGAGGCGCAGAGATAAAAATCACGGGGATGTCACGCGTCGCGGGATCGGCCTTGAGACGACGGCACACTTCGTACCCGTCGAAGTCAGGCAGAAAGACATTCAACAGGATGAGGTCAGGGGCCACCGGATTGACTTCACGCAAAGCCGCTTCACCGTCGCGAACCACTGTCAGCCGATAGGTCCCGCCCAGTTCTTCAACCAGAGCCTGAATTTCGCTCTCTGACTCATCGACAATCAATAACCGAGCGTTCGATACGTCTTGCAACATCGTTGGAACGTCCTTCGGGTCGCGACCATTTTGGGGTGGCAATGGAATAGGATATCTCATTTTCTCAGCCGCGGGCAAGCGTCATCAACGGCGCCCAGCCCCTGAATTGCATCCGCCATCAGATTTCGGGCAAAATCCGGCAAAGCATTCTTGAATTGTCCGCAACCGGAAGGGCACAATGAACGTGTTAAGGTCACCATCACTCGGGAGGCGCTTTTATGGCTCGCCGTATTCTTGCAATGGTCTGTTTGTCTCAATGGCTTTTTGTTTCGCCGGTCGCTCAAGCGACGCCGGCTCCGGACGACACTTCCGCCCGCGCTGCGGCTGTCGCCGTCAAGCCCCACCCCCGGCAACTGGCGTGGCATCAAAACGAATTCATCGCCTTTGTCCACTTCGGCGTCAACACCTTCACGGGTCGCGAATGGGGCACGGGGACAGAAGACCCGGCCATCTTCAATCCGGTGGGGCTGGACACGGACCAGTGGGCCCGGGCCATGGCGGCGGCGGGGATGAAGATGGTGATCCTGACCGTCAAACACCATGACGGTTTCTGTCTATGGCAGACGCGCTATAATGTCTCCCACTCCGTCGCCGCCAGTCCCTGGCAGGATGGTAAAGGCGATGTCCTCCGCGATCTGACCGAGTCCTGTCGGAAATTCAACATCAAACTCGGCGTCTATCTGTCACCGGCCGATCTGTATCAAATCGAACATCCCGATGGCCTTTACGGCAATCAGAGTCCCTACACGGAACGGACCATCCCCCGGCCCGTCCCCGGTCGCCCCTTCCAGGATAAGCGCACCTTCCAGGTCTTAGCCGATGACTACAACGAATACTTTCTGAACCAGCTGTTCGAACTTCTCACCGAATACGGCCCCATTCATGAAGTCTGGTTCGACGGCGCCCACCCCAAGCGCAAAGGCGGCCAAACTTACACGTACACACAATGGTATGACCTGATCCGCGCGCTGGCGCCGGAGGCGGTCATCTTCGGCAAGGGGCCGGACGTGCGGTGGTGCGGCAATGAAGGCGGCGGCACGCGCGAGGCCGAATGGAGCGTGGTCCCCATCGCCCAACCGGCAGACATATTTGATTGGCCAGATATGACGGATCAAGATCTGGGCTCCATGGAAAAGATTGAGGCGGCCCTGGCGGCCGGACACTATCTTCATTATTATCCCGCCGAAACCAACACGTCGATCCGGCATGGATGGTTTTGGAGAGATGAGCAACAGTACGTCAAATCCACAGACGAAATCCTGGACATCTGGTACCGATCGGTTGGCGGCAATACGGTGTTTCTGCTCAACATCCCCCCCAACCGGGAAGGGCTTTTTCCGGAACGGGACGTGAAGGTTCTGGAGGAAGTGGGCCACATCACAAAAAGGACATTCGCCAAAGACTTATCCGAAGGCGCCACGGTCTCGACACAGGACGCCGGCAGTCCCGACCATCCGGCCGTCCATCTGGTCGATGGCGACCCTAAGACGGCCTGGTTCGTTCCGAACAGGGAACAGGGCGAGATCATTGTCAATCTGCCCGAGGCGCGAACCTTTAACCGCGTGGTGTTGCAGGAGGCCATTGGCGACTTTTCCCAGCGTGTCGCCCGGTTCGCCGTGGACGCCTTCGGGGGAGGGGACTGGCGCGAGATCGCTCAGGGGCAAACGATCGGATACAAGAAAATCTGTCGAACGCGCACGGTATCCACCAAACAGATTCGCATTCGCATTTTGGATTCCCGATGCGCCATGACGCTGTCACATTTCGGACTGTTCTATGAAGAGATCCGCCCCACCCCGCCCATTGTGAAACGGGATCGATCGGGCATGGTGACGCTCGCCTGCGATCCGCCGGGGCCGGTGATCCGCTATACGACGGACGGCAGTGATCCCACCAGCGCGTCGCCTCTTTATTCGCAGCCCTTTGCGTTTGCCCAGGGCGGCGTGATCAAGGCCCGCGCCTTTCCATCGGACGTTTCGCCCAGGGACGAAGGCAGCGCTATCACAACCGCCCGGCTGGACATCTGTTCGGTCCAGTGGAAAGTGGTCTCCGTCTCCAGCGCCCAGCCGGGCGAAGGCGGCGAACTGGCCATTGACGGCGATCCGGCGACGATCTGGCACACGCGCTGGTCGCCGACAGCCGATCCGTATCCGCACTCGATGACCATCGACCTGGGCGAGACGCTGACCCTGCGCGGCTTCACCTATACGCCACGTAGCGGGAGCATCAACAATGGAACGGTCAAGGACTATGTCCTTCGTGTCAGCCCCGACGGAGAGAACTGGGGCGAGCCGGTCGCGAAAGGCTCCTTTGCCAACATCAAAAACAATCCCGTGCAGCAAACGGTTCGGTTAGACCGACCTGTGACCGGACGCGCTATCCGGTTTGAG
>JADFCT010000019.1 GCA_017161665.1 Candidatus Sumerlaeota bacterium | reverse complement strand
CGGGCGTGGTCAATGTCGTCTCCCCCCGGTTCTCCCCCTATGACCTCCTGAACCAGGACGGCTCCGTGAAGGCTTCCACCGAATAACGCGGGAAGCCCCCCTTCGGGGGATCCTGTGAAGAGACCATCCGGAAATGCCGCGACCCGAAAACGTCGCGGCATTTCTCACATTTGGCGGACCCATGGCGCGCCGGCGCCGACGGCTTGCCCGGGACAAATCCTATGGGCAAGATGACCGTGCTACGTCACAACGACCTGATTCCATATTCCAAGAGAGAGTGTCTTCGTGGCCAAAATAAATTGGAATGACTTCCCCACCTCCCCGCGCCGGTTTCCTTTTTTTTATGGATGGGTGATTGTGGCCGGCAGCATCCTGGCGATTCTGGCCAGCATTCCGGGACAGACCATGGGGATGGGGGTCTTTACCGAATTTCTGATGCGGGATTTGGGGCTGAAGGAAATCCAACTGAGTTCGGCTTACATGATCGGCACGCTGGCCAGCGGCGCCCTGTTGCCCATGGTGGGCCAATTCATTGACCGCGTGGGTACCCGGGTGGTCGTGGTGCTGGCCGCCTGGGGACTGGCCGGGGCCTTGTGCGCCCTGGCGCTCTCGACGCAAGTGAAGGCCTGGGCGCCGGAGGGGTCGGTGATCATCCCGTTTGCGTTTATTACTTTATGCTTCCTGCTGGTGCGACTGATGGGACAGGGCTCGTTGACCATGGTCTCGAAAGTCGTGATTGGCAAGTGGTTCAATCATCGCCGTGGACTGGCCACCGGGATTTGCGGTCTCTTCGTTTCCTTCGGCTTTAATGGTTCGCCGATCTTTCTCAACAACCTGGTCGAATGGTTCACCTGGCGCGGCGCGTGCTTTTACATGGCTGCGATTCTGGCCTTTGGCGTGGCTGCCGCGGGGTGGTGGATCTACCGGGACCGGCCTGAGGATTGTGGCTTGGTAATGGATGGCATTCGCGATCCCGACCGCTTGCGTCAGCTCGCCAAAACGGTCCCCGACACCCGGAAGGAATTTACACGGGGCGAAGCGCTTCGGACCTTTCCTTTCTGGGTCTTCAGTATTGGCGTCGGTTCTCAGGGGTTGCTGATCACCGCCCTGACCTTTCATATTGCCGCGTTGGGCGCGGAAAACGGTCTGGATCGCAACACCGCATTCGCTCTGTTTCTGCCGACGGCCTATTTCGCTGTCTGCGCCAATTTCTTTGGCGGGTGGATCAGTGATCGTATCCGGCTGAAGTACATGCTCATGGTCATGATGATCGCTCAAACGCTTTACACCATCGGCGCCATGAACCTGTATTCGCCCATGTATCGCGCGCTGTTTACCTTCGGCTATGGCGTGTCCGGCGGATTGTTCGGCGTGATCGGCACCGTGACGTGGCCGCGGTTTTATGGTCGCGAACACTTGGGCGCCATCAGCGGCGTCTATATGTCGGTCATCGTCATCGCCAGCGCTCTGGGGCCGGTCTTCTTCAGCGTCATGCGCGGCTGGACCGGCAGTTTCCTCATGGTTCTGGCGGTAACGCTGTTGATCCCACTCGGCGTATTGATCGGCTCGATCGCAGCGGAAAATCCACAGGAATCGTTGCCGGAAACCGCCGTGACGGTCTAGCCCGTCACGGCGATGCGGTCAACCGGTCCCTCTCGCGAGGCGGCGCTTATCGCGCTCGGACAGTCATCCGTCCGGCTTCGATCGTGGCAAATGGTCCCGGCGTAGGCCGGGCCGTGTCGCGCGGCTTGCCGAAATAATCTTCATTGACGCGCAAGGGCGTTCCGTCGGCCTTTTCATACCGCGTTTTCGAAATCCGGGTTGCGCCGAGGCTTTCCGTCGTCACCGGCGCCGTCTGGGCCTGACCGCGGATGGGGCTTAAATCCAGGCTGAGGTAAAACTCTCCGTCCTGTTCGGTCAACGTGACACCGGGGTTAATGTCGGCCAGGTAGAAGCCTTTATCCCCGAGATAGCGCACCGCGCCGTGAAGATAGACATTCCCACTGGCCAGGGACTCGAATTTCCTGAAATTCCATGGCCAGAGTCCATACCCGTCATGGCGTCCCATGTCCGGAAGCCCCGCTCTTTTTTCGGACGGGGCGGGTGTCCCATTGCCCACAAAAATATTATTGAAAAAGCGATCATCGCCGCCGGTGATATGTGTCAGCCCAGCCACCTCGGTCGTGTGGGCTGGATGATAGGGCGTTTCGCGGTTGGGCTCGGGCTGTGAAATCATGCGACCGACGAACAGATTGTGGGCATAGGCGCCCCCCTGAGACCAATTCAGCAGATTGACACCGGACAGAAAGAGGTTGTTGTCCACCAGGAAGGGCCCATGGTTGACCTCCACGAACACGTCCTCGCCGAAATTATCATGGAACAGATTCCGCGTCACGCGCGTGCCCTGGGCCATCCAGTCCAGCCACAGCCCCCGACAGGTCCGATAGATGTGATTGCGGGCGATGGTGGTATCGATGGCGGCATGGAGTTTAATCCCGCCCATTTCCGCGCCCGTGAAGAGACGCCGAACGTGAATGTCGTGAATGGTATTATCGGTGATTGAGCAAAAGACCGCGCCCAGGCTCCCGACCAATCCCGCCTGCTCGCAATGGGAAATGCGGTTATTCCGCACAATATGATGCCCAATGGTCTCTTTGTTCCAACCGTTGGCCAGCGCCCGTTCGATGGTTTTCACATAGCCCTCGGCGGTGTTGGCGGACGTGTTGTCCCATTGATCGCCATATTTGCCCAGGGTAATGCCCACGCAGGTTGAATACCGCACATCACAATTTTCGATGATCCATCCCTTGCTCCAGTGGGTTCCGATGAGGCCCACCTGTTCGGCCGTCGGCGGCGCCCAGGGCGTGGCGGCGCACATCATGGTCAGGCCGCGAACGGTCAGATAATTGATCCCCGGTTTTTCCGGATAAAAGACAGTTTGCCTGACATTGATTTCCACCTGGCCCTGATTGGGATCGACATCCTTGAACTGGGCCCAGAGCGTTGTGTTGGATTCATCCACGCGGGCGAACCACATCCGCAGACCCGGCGCCGGCTTCGCCGCCGGTCCTTTGAAAACCAGGCAGAGCGCGTGTTGGCCACGGGTGGGTTTGATTTTTCCTTTGAAAGTGGCCCACGCCTGCCAATCGCCCGTGTCGGCCACCGGGCACACACCAATCAAATCCCCATTCGGCGCGCCCAGGCGAATCTCGATCTGTCCGCCCCCCGTGACGGAAGCGGCCCGAAACTCCATTTCCTCGGTCCCGTCGCCAAAATCCACGTTGTCATACCGAACCCAATCGCCATGCTCAATCCATCCGATGCACTGGCCGCCCTCGGAGCAGTCGGCCGTTTGAACGCCGCGCTGAGCCGCAAATCCCTCACTCGGAATCCGACGCGCCCCCACCTGCAACCAGGCCACGTTCAAGAGATATTGGGCGCCCCCCGCGTCCGCCCATGCTGGAGTGACTCCCACGGGCTGCAATACGTCTTCCAGATTGGGCGCTTCCGTCAGCCAGTGGTCCTCCAGATAGACCGCGCCCGTGTGGTGCTCCCGCCCGCGGGGATTGAACCAGTCGCCATGGATCCGATCCGAGTAGGGATTAAAGTCGCCAAAGAAGGTATTGGGAATGACGACCTGCCAGGTGTCGTTTTGCACCTTTTTCCAGCCTTGGATGATTTCGGACCCCTTGAGGACGACCGTTTCGCCCGGCGCGGCCTGATAGACAATCCGGCGCGCATCGGAGGTCCCCCCGCGCGGCGGCGCGATGCGTTCCCGGTAAATCCCTTCATGAATCGTGATCGTGTCGCCCGGCTGGGCCCGTCGCGCCGCCGCCGAGATGGTCGCCAACGGTCGGGCGTCCGAGCCGTCCTGCGCATCCGCGCCCCGGACGGAAACATGAATCTCGCGGGCCGCCACCTCCATGGCGAAACCGGTCACCATCAGACCAATCAAAGCCGCCGCCGATCGCAGCCACACCTTTTTTAATTGCATCACACACAATCCCTTCCAAGCGACGCAACGGCGCATTCCCGCTCCGACGCCCACGTTTGAGAATCCATGTCCCTTCAGGGACGCCGAAAGCATACGACAAAACGAGAAGGCCGGCAATCGATTCTTATAGAGCATTTCACCAGGTTCCGTATCCGCATGGCTACGGTCATCTTTTTCTTTGAACCATGAAGCAGAGAAGGAAAAGAGGATCTCTGCGTGGACGGCGCCAACGGCCGTCTTGAAGCGTCTGGGCGCAACCATGGGCTCGTTTTGGCTCTCAATCAAAGGCTTGCGTTCTTTTTATTCTCTGTTGGGGCCATTTGTCTGGGCCGCGCCGTCTGTCATCCACCGTCTGCGGTGTCTTGTGTACTTTGCTTTTCCAAAAATGAACTAAGAAAATATTATTCAAACTTTAACTTATTTTGGCCTTGACGTAGCGGGGCGGGGATTTTTAGGGTTTGTCCTGAATAAACAACCCGGGAGGATCAGAATACTCCCAGGGGGTTTATTGGGTTCGGATGTTTTCCTGGTCGGATTTTCGGATTCGGCGCTGTCCGACGGCAGTATTTTCAGGGAGGAAGAAAGCAGCAATGGCTAAAGGAACAGTAAAGTGGTTCAACGACTCGAAAGGGTATGGTTTCATCACCCCCACGGACGGTGGCGAGGATTTGTTTGTTCACTATACCTCGATCACCGGCGAAGGCTACCGCACCTTGAAAGAGGGACAGACCGTGACGTTTCAAATGGACGACGGTCCGCGGGGACTTCGGGCGAATGAAGTGGAATCCTCCGCCGGTTGACAAGCGGGCGGAGGACTTTGTGAGGCGTTGGGGCGGGCGCGCTCAAATCTCAATATCGCCCATTCGGATCGGACGCGTTGCCGACAGAGGTTCATGGATGATTTTACACAGGATTCCCTTGGTTTCGCCTAAACGTCGTATGCTTTTGTCATGGAAGACACTGAGAGAGAGACGCTGTTTGGCTTGTTTCGCGATATGCGGCTGAGTTATCCCACGGACAATTCAACCTATTCGAAGGCCGAACTCATCAAATGATTGGCAAGATCCCCCGTTCATCCAAACGGTGAGCCCGGGTGGCGCAAAAAACATTAGATTGTCCCCAGGAACTCCTCTATGGTTCCCCCCAGTTATGTGGGAACTGTTGAGGAGTTTTTTGAATGATGCGAATCTGTTTTATGGGCACGCCCCATTTTGCGATCCCTGCGTTAGAGCGGCTGATCGACTCGGATCATGAGGTGGTTCTGGTGGTCACGCAACCGGATCGCCCCGCCGGAAGAGGCCAACAGATCCGTGTGTCGCCGGTCAAGGAACTGGCCCTGAAACACCATCTGCCCATTGAGCAGCCGGCCAAATTGCGCGGCACGGACTTCCATCAGACCCTCACGGCCCTGGATGTGGATGTGTGTGTGGTGGTGGCGTATGGGATGATTCTTCCACCCGAGGTGCTGGCGGCGCCGACCCACGGATGCGTGAATATCCACGCGTCCCTCTTGCCGCGCTGGCGAGGCGCCGCGCCGGTTCAGCGTTCCATCGTGGCCGGCGATCTGCGCACGGGCGTGACGATTATGGCTCTGGACGCGGGGATGGACACCGGGCCGATTATCCTTCAGGAAGAGATCGAGATCCTGGCCGATGACGATGGCGAATCGGTGGCGCAGATGTTGTCTGTCCTGGGGGCGGACGCGCTGATCCGATCCCTGGACGCCTGTGAACGGGATGGCGGATTCCAGACCACGCCACAGGATGATGAACTGGCCACCTATGCGCCCAAGATCTCGAAAGAGGAAGGGCGGATCGACTGGAGCGAGGGCGTTGAACCCATCATTTGCCGGATTCACGGCATGCGCCCCCGTCCGGGCGCGTTTTCAGTCCTGGACGGCAAGATGGTTCAGATTCTGGAGGCCGAACCGGATTATTCTTTCAATGACAGTCCATTACGACCGGACCAAATGCCCGGGCCCGGCATGATTGTGTCTCACGTCAAGCGCCTGGGGCCGGTGGTTCGAGTGGGCGATGGATACCTGGTGTTGACGCGAGTGAAGCCGGAAAACAAAAAAGTCATGGACGGCGCCGCCTGGGTCAATGGCGGCGGTGGCAAGGTGGGAACCTCTTTTGAACGGTCGCCGGAAACAATGGCGAACGAAACGGCAGGAGACGTCGCCGGGACGGACGCTTGATTCGGGGCCGTCGGCGCCGTCACGATTGTTTGCCTGCTTCGCGGCAAAAATCGCGCCGGCGCCTCAGTCGCTGTTTGTCGGACCCAGGGCTCCGCTTCCTATCGGTCGCTCCACCCTGGGCTGTTATGTGTCGCCCCTATCGGGGCTTTGCTGATGTTGGGATTCGGGGTCGCGGGCCTTATATGGTAGCGGCGTCGCGCCCCAGCGTGCTTTGCGCCTTCGCGTCTTTGCGCCATGGCGTTTGAAAAAGAAGCCATCACGCAGGGCCTTGAGGCCATTTTCATCATTTGTTGTGTCCATTTAGGCTTTCGGGAAAAAATAAATCGCGATTCAAAGTCGTTCAAACAGCCCCAAGGGCAACGATCTCTGCGCCCCCTCGGCATCTCTGAGGTTTGAATGATTTTTTTACCACAGAGTCGCAGAGAACACAGAGGTTTCACCGAGGGGGCGCGGGGGATCTCGCATTTGGGTCTAATCGGTCTCTGTGGCCCTCTGCGCCTCTTCGGTTATTTTTCCCCTCAGAAACATTGAGGGCGCCGAGTCGAAAAAAGGGGATTTATTTATTTCCATAAACCTTATATGCTCATGGGTACCTCAGACGAAATTTTTTCCCACGGAATCGATTGTATGAGCCTATCGGAACCCCTTTTGAATCAACGCGCGCTGCTCGTGACCATCGGCGCCGACGGTGAGAATCCGGCGGTCATTGAGGCCCTGATGGCCGACATCACCGCCTATCGCCCGGACCTGCTGGCTATTGTGGAAACCGACCGGAGCCGCGCGGCCGCCGAGTCTCTGGAGCGCGCCGCTTCGGATCGGGTCCGGACCATCGAACATGTCCGCCTGAACACGGCGCATGATATTGATGAAATCTTCGGACGGATTCGCGAATTGATCGGCTCCCTCCTGGCGCGTGGATTCCACAAGAACGCCATTGCCGTGAACTATTCGAACGGCACGAAGGTCATGACCAGCGCCCTGGTCCTGGCGGCGGTTTTCGAGGACGCCGGCCAATTGCGCTATGTGCGTTCGGAGGCGGGGATGCCGTTGGATGAGCGATTGATCACGGCGCCGGCGGGGGCGATCTTCGCCAATCGGGATATTGACTTCGCCATCACGCTGGGCCTTCAGACCCGGTTCGCCCAGGCCGGACGCATCCTGGCCGCCATCTGCCCGGACTTTTTGAAGGACGAGGAGCGGCGGCTGGTGGCGGAACTGGAATCGCTCGTTTGGGCCTATGGCGAATGGGATGAGTTTCGGATCGGACGCTTTCTTGAACGCTACGAAACGGTGTCCTTCGCGGCGCCGGCGCTGGCGCCTTTCTATTTGGACACGGCGGGCGCCGAGGCGGTCCGTCAACTGGCCGACGCCATGGCGGGCAAACGGCCGGCGGCGATCCTGGCCGTGGAGTTCTTCAACAGCGCCGAACGGCGCCGACGTGAGGGAGCCGTCAACGACGCCCTGACGCGGCAGTATCGGGCCTTGGAAATCCTGGCCCAGGAACGGTTGCTGCTCAAATACGGCATCAATGCCGACGACGTCAGCGCGCCCAAAACGCCCCCACGCTATCGCCCCGACTTCGAGGCCCTGCGCTCGCCCACGGACGGTCGGATCCGGCTGGGGCTGCGCAAGGCCTATGAATTGCTGTATCGGCTGGACGACGCGCTGGGACAGGATTTTCAGAATGATGACCAAATGCCCACGCGACTGGATGAACGGCGCATGGCCGTCCTGGCCCACGGTGTCACGCCCATCGACACGCGGAGCGAAGAGGACTTCTACCAATGGACCCGCCAGTTTCTGACCCGACACATTCCGGACTTCGACGACTGGCGCCATCGCCTCCAGTTCCCATGGATCGCGCGCGAACTGTCCGAAAAACGGGAGAGTGCGGAATGACCGAAAGCGAGCGCCCGCGCCACCTGGCGCTGGACTTCGGCGGCCGGCGCATCGGCGTGGCGGTCAGCGACCCCATCGGCGACGGCGTGGCGCCCCTGACCGTCATCGAACGACGCAATGATCAGCAAGCGGCGGACGAAATCGTTCGACTCATCGACGAGTACCACATTCGCGTCTGTGTCGCGGGGCTGCCCCTCCACATGGACGGGGACGCGGGCGAACAGGTCCAGAAGACGCGCAGTTTCATTGGCCGCGTCCGCAAGGCTCGCCCGGACGTGCGCTATGAATACTGGGATGAGCGCCTCAGCAGTTTCGAAGCCGACGAATGGATGCGCGCCCGGGGAATCAAAAGCGCCCGGCAAAAGGCCCTGCGCGATCAACTGGCCGCCGCGGTTATTCTCGAAGAGTACCTGAGCGCCCATCCCCGGACCGATGGCTGAACGCCCTCGCCCCACTCACGGCGCAAACGCTCCGATGCGCCACAGATGGAACAGGAAAAGTCCCGAAGCCGACAGAATAATGCCCAGGCAGATCGGAACCAGATAGCGATAGACGCCGGTCCATCGCGCCTGAAAGTGTTCAATGGTCAATGTCAGACAGACATGGGCCGGCGACAGCATCATGCCCACATAGCCCATGGAATAGGCCCAGGCGTACCAGTAGGGACGTTCGGCGGCGGGCATGGTCTCGACCAGGGGAATAATGAAGGGGAAACTGGCGCCCACCATCCCGAAGGCCACAGCCAGAATCAACCCCGCCACAAAAGGCAACGCCCCGATGACCCAGCCCACGGGCAACTGCCACGCCTCCATCTCCAGGCGAAACCGGTCAATGGCCCCACAGGCCTCCATCGTGGAATTGAAGAGCATCAGTCCGAACACCATCCAGACCATGGAATGGATGCGGCGCTGGCGCAGAATCGACACGAGCATCGATCCGGTCAGTCCCCGTCGCGCCGCCAGCCAGATAAAGGCGGCCGCTACACTCAGCAGCAAGGGCCCGCGTTGTATCCACATCCCGCCCTCGGGCCACCAGCCCAGGGCCCGAACGCCTTCCGCCACGGTCACGATGCCCACCAGCAGGATCAGCGGGGTCAGTTCCACCAGGAAGGCCGTTATGGACTGGCGACTCATGTTGCGCTGGCCCCGAGGGCCGAGTCGTACGCTCCGCAACACAAACCAGTAGCCCAGGACGAGGGAGAAGAGGGTCATGGGGCCCTGGGCAAAAATAAAGACGCCCGTCGAAACGTTCGACAAGGTCAGGCAGTAAATCACGCCCGGATACAAGGGGAACCAGTATTCCCAGATATGTCGAAACCAGTAATTGGCGGCGGCGGCTCGCTCGCGACTGACGGAAAAATCCCGCACCGCCGCTTCCACCATGGGCGCGGAAAACACCGCCCCCCCCGGCATGGGCAGCAGGCCGATCAGCGCCGGAAAGGCCACAATTGATAATCGGCTGTGTCCGACGATGCCACGAAAGGAATCAATGATGCGCGTGGTCTGGTCCGTTTGGGCCAGGGCCGTGGAAAACACCGTCAGCGCCAGCACCATCAGGGCCAGAAAGAACGTCCGTTCCAATGCCTTGCCCTCAATCCACACACGGGCGAAGGCGTCCCATTCCATGGGAAAGAACACCGCCGCGAGCAAGGCCCCGCCGGCAAAGGCGAGGGCGATGGAAACCTTCAGCCGCATCAGGACGACGATGGTCAACAAGATCACCCCCAGCAGCACGGAGGGCGAGAAGGATTGAATCATTTCAAGCATGTGTGGGATCCAGGATATTAACGAAAAAATGATTCCCATTGTTCCGTGGGAAGGATTGGGTTGGCGTCGCGTCGCGCGGCCTCGCGTCTTTCTTTGGCCGAAAATAAAACAGGTACGGCCACCGGCGCCACCGGCGCTTGCGCCAACACGCTTGATTCATTGGGTTTGGGTATGGACGCTTTTATGAAGCGTCTTCGGGCAAAAAGATAAAGCGTCGGCACTGATCACACCGCACGGGCTGATCGGCTTTGCGGACGGCGGCCAGAATGTTGGGTTGCATCTTTGTAAAACATCCGCCACAGGTTTCGCCGGCGATCGGGGCCACCACCCGGCCCGGAAACCTCAGGGCCAGATCCGCATAGTCCCGTTTCTCGGTCTCGTTCAATTGCGTCCAGAAGACGTCGCGGTCTTTATCCAACAGGGCGAGGGCCTCTTTCTTTGAAGCCAATTGTTCCCGGATGCGTTCTTTTTCTTCTTTGGCTTCCGCCTCCAGCGCGCGGAAGGCCTCTTCGGCCATCGGGATTTCCTTGGCCAGTTCGTCTGCGCGCAGGATGATTTCGATTTGGCGTTCTTCAATCGGCGACAGGGCCTTTCGGGCCGACGCGATTTCATGCTCCAGGGCGGCCAGCTGCTTTTCGTTGGTCACCTGGCGCTGTTGTTCCTGATAGTGGGCAATCTTCGCTTCCCATTCGTTTGTTTGGGTCGCCAGTTTCCGCCGCTCCGCTTCGTTGTTTGTTTGTTCGGTCAACAGGGACTTCCAGGCGCCGTGGGCGGTGGCCAGTTTGTTTTTCCATTCCTGAACCGTCGCCGGGAAGGTCGCGAGTTGTTTTTCCACCGCGAGGCGATCGGCGTCGATGATCTGCAATTCATGATACAGTTTCAAAAATTTCAGCATAAACGTCTCCTGCGAATGGCCCCGTCGTCAGGCGAAGCGGCGAAAGGGCGAAGACTCGGACTCCAGGACAACTATTTCCAAGCCCTTATGCCCAAGGGAGACCTCGGCGCGCAAGTGTTTTGCCAGGAACGGGGCCACCGGTTGCTCGGTGGCGTAATGCCCGGCGGCAATGACGGCCATCCCGCGCCCCTCGGCTTCCCGGGCCAGATGATGATCCACTTCGCCCGTCACCAGCGCGTCGGCCTGTCCCTGCCACTGTTCAATTGCCATCCGTCCACTGCCCGAAAAGACGGCCACCGTCTGAACCGATCGGTTCGGATCGCCGATCAGGGACAGGGGATCGCCTTTCGGCAAGACCGCCTCGACGCGCCGGATCAGCGCTTCCAGCGTCATGGTTTCGTCCAGCCGTCCCCGGAGGCCCAGGGCGAACCGAGTCGTCACGCGTTCGCGCGGAATCAGGTCATAGGCCATTTCCTCGTAGGGATGGGCCTGCGTCACTTCTCGCATCACGGCCCCCAGGACCGATCGGGGGACTTCGAATTCCAGTCGCCACTCATCGGCTTCTTCCAACCGCCCCACTTCGCCCGCGAAAGGCGTGGCCCCGTCCAGAGGGCGAAAGGTCCCGGTCCCTTCCGTTCGGAACGAACAGTGATCATAATCGCCAATCACGCCGCCGCCGCCGCGGGCGATGGCGTCGATCATGGCGCGCTCATAACCCTTGGGCGTATAAACAACCAATTTGTAGGCGGCGGGACGCGGGTCGAGATCGAATAAAGGTACGACATCCCGGAGAGCCAGCCGTTCGGCCAAAGCGCCATTCGTTCCCGCCGGCGAAGCGTCCAGGTTGGTGTGGGCCGCGATCAGCGCGATGCCTTTCGAAGCCAAATCCCACACCAGCGTCCCCACGGCGCCCTGTCGCGCCAGGGATTTCAGCGGTTTGAAAATCAGCGGATGATGGACCACCAACAGGTCCACGCCCCGCTCGACCGCCTCAGCGACTACCGGCGGTGTCACCTCCAGGGCCACGCCGATCCGCCGGACGACGGCGGCTCCGTCGCCGATCTGCAAACCGACATTGTCCCAGGACGCTGCCCATTCGAAGGGCGCCAGTCGATCCATCACCGCCAGGACATCGGCGACGCGTGTGTCGGTGGAGTTCATCGGAGCAAACCTCAGTTCATTGAGTCTGGCTTTCGGGGCCGTCGGGGGGGAGGGTGTTTTCGTCTTTGCCCTTCCCAGGCGGGATTCCGATGGGCCGCGACCCCGAGAGACGACCGCATCCCTCAACAGGGTTTAGAAGGTCACGGGGACCGCTGTCCAGAGGAAAAACGGGCGTTCGGGATTCCGGCAGGACGGGTGTTTTTTTTCTTGCAGGTTGGGTCGTTCCAGCGGTAGGCTTTCAGATAATTATGAATCTATTGCACCCCATTTTTCATACGCATTCGCAACTGCTCGGTTCGCGAACGGATCTGGATCAATCCCTCCCGGTTGATTTGGATACGGAAGATCTGGTCGATCTTATCGACGACATGTCGGAACCGGTGCGTTGGGAAGAGCGTCTCTCGGCCGTGTCGGTCACGATTCAGGGACAATCCCTGCGTGGCCGAAACTGGACGGAGATGCTGTGGCGCATCTATGGGCATTGCGCGCGCATGTACACGTCCATCACCGTCTTCGTGCGCCAGACGCTTCAGAATAATCTGCGCGAGGAAGAGTTGCTTCCCTTCACCTCGCTGGATATCGAGCCGGACGCCCTGAACCGCGTCATTGAATTGGATTATGAAACCGGCGACGCCACCTATAAGCATATGATGAAGATGTTCAGCAAGGGCATCGTGGCGCCGGTCGTTTCCATTCCCTTCCATCCGGTGCTGCCGCTGATGCGCAGTGAATTTGACCAGCGCCTTGTCGTCAAAATCGCGTTGGAATTTTACTGGCCCATTCTGCGCCGCTACCACGCCTTCATGCGCAAGACGCACAAGGATAAACTGTTCGTCACCACGATTCAGTTGCCCGAAGGGGCCTTTACTCACGATTTGCTGCGAATGATTTATGAGGAATACAACGCCTTCTGCCATGACCGGGGGGTCAAGGAGCCACATGTCGTTTTCCTTCTCGACAACCGGCAGGCGATTTTCCGTGACAATGACCAATTGATGAAATCCTGGAACATGGTCCAGATTTACGAGGACCGCCAGGAATTCGCCTCCGTCGTTTTCCGTGACTATGGTTTCAGCCATTGGGTGCAGACCGCGAATCCGTCGGTGAAAAAGTTGATCGACCGGACCATTGCCAAGGTGGACGCCGGGCTCAACAACGCCCGGGTCGATTACGGCTGGTCCCATTTCGACGACATTGAAGCCCTCGTGCTGTCGGACAAGTCCGCTCTGAATTTTGAGCAAAAAATCGTCAAGTTGATTGAACTCGGTTATGTGCCCGTGTCGCCGGATGTGTATGTGCGCCGGAAGTTGTCCAACGCCTTTGGCGTGGCGCCCTTTGAGCCCCAGGTGATTCGCCTTGAGGAATATACGTCCTGGAACGGTTGGGACGGCGAACATGTGGGATTCTCACGCTGGACGGGATTGCGTCCCGGCGAGGGCAAGGCGGAGGAAGTCGATAAATACCGTCGGTATGTGCGCAACAGTTCGGAAGGCAAGGTGCGAGAAAACGGTTCCCCCTGCTGGAAAATCGCCTATACCATGGCCCGGGACACCCTCATTGATCTGACGCTGGGCGATCCGGAAACCATGGATCGCGGTTTGCTCGGTGTTCTGGCCCAACTGGTCCCCAGTTCCGATGACGCGGTCGTGCGCGACAACGTCATGAAATTCCTCGTCTCGTACGCCTATATCTACTGGCGGGAACATTTCCTCCAGCACGGGGAGATCTCCGAGGCGGACATCATGCTCGATGAACTGGCCAACTCCAACCTGGCCGCCGATTGCGATGACGACCTGGACGAACGCGACATCGTTATTGCCACGGTGGCGGCCCAGGCCTACTACCTGGCCATGGACAGTTTTCGCTCCGCCGCCGTGCGATGGGAAAATTTCGATCAGCGCTCCATGTACGAGGCGGTCATGGCGCTGACCACGGCCATCTGTAACGCCGTCCACGTCTATCGCTGGCAGGGCCGGCGGGAAGAGGAAACGGAACTCGTCGACGCCGTCAAAGAGGAACTGCTGGGGTTCGCCGACGCGTACAAGCGCTACAATCTGGCCGACTACAACGTCAAGCGCAAGGATTGGACCGAAGCCATCCAATCGGTCATCGACGAATCGGCTGACAATATCATCCAACGGGTGGCCCGCCGCACATTGGCCAAGCACCTGCGCCCGCTGGGCTATGACGAATTCCCCGAAGAAGACGAGTTCCTGACCACGAACTGCGGTCATCTCTGGACCACGGAAATCGAAAATTCCAATTACGTCTGGGACAATCCGGTCTTCTGTGGCGTCAAAGAAGAATAATGTCCTGACCATTCCGACGGGATTGCCCTTGACCGTGACCGACCTGCTCACCCATCAATCCCCCAAGAGCGATAGCGACACTCTGCGCGGCACGATCCAGCGCTTTGTCTTTCAAAACGACGAGACGGGGTATGGTGTGGCGCGTTTTCTTGCGGACGGCGAAACGGAGTCGATCACCATCACGGGGTCGCTGGCTGCTCTGTCGCCCGGCGAACCGCTGGAAATCACGGGCTCGTGGAATGAACATGTCAAATTCGGCCTTCAATTCCAGGTCAGCAGTTATCTGCCCATCGTCCCGTCCACCCTCGACGGTATCGCGAATTATCTCGGCTCGGGCATGATCAAAGGCATCGGTCCCACCACGGCCAAACGGATTGTGGAGCACTTTGGGCTTGGGGCCCTGGATATACTGGACGAGGCGCCCGATCGCCTGACCGAGGTTCCCAAGGTTGGCCCCAAAACGGCGGAAATGATCGCCAAGGGCTGGCAGGAGAACAAAGCGGGTCGAGACGTCATGGTCTTTCTCATGGGGCTGGGCGTGACGACCCATTTCGCCAATCGGATCGTCCGGGCCTATGGCGATCGGGCCGTTGAGATCATTCGAAAGAATCCCTATCAGCTGGCTGACGACATGTTTCGGGTTGGCTTTGCCAAGGCCGACGCCATCGGTCGGTCTCAAGGCATCGAACCCGAGTCGCCCTTTCGGATTCAAGCCGGGCTGCTCCATGCGCTGAGTCAACTGGCCGGCGACGGCCATGTCTGCGCCCCGCGCCCTTATCTGATCGCCACTGCGCAAAAAGCCCTGACGGTCCCCGACGCGGTCATCGAAAAAGAGCTGGACACCATCACCGCCCAACCGTCCCCCAAGCCGATTATCGCCGCCCAGTTTCACGGGCGCCCCGACACCTGTTACTACAAGGCCGACCTCCATCATTTTGAGGGATTCGTGGCCGAGAAGATGCATGAACTTCTGCACACGCCCAAGCATATCCCCACGATCGACGCCGTCCTGGGGATTACGCAGTTTGAAGAGCATTTTCGTTTTCGTCTCGCGGAGCAACAAAAGGCGGCCGTGGCCCAGGCGCTCCAGGGGGGCGTGGTCATCATCACCGGCGGCCCCGGCACGGGGAAGACCACCATTCTGCGCGCCCTGTTGTTCATTCTGGATCAGTACCGCGTGCATTACACGCTGGCCTCGCCCACCGGTCGCGCCGCCAAACGCATGGCTGAGACCACCCGTCGGCGGGCGACCACGATCCATCGCATGTTGAAATGGCAGCCGCAGGGGGGAGGGTTTGAATATAACCGGGAGAATCCTCTCAAGACCAGTGTGCTGGTCATTGACGAAGCCTCCATGCTCGACACCGTTCTGGCAGCCCGCGTTCTGGACGCGCTGGCCAACGAAACCAGTCTGATTCTCGTGGGCGATGTGGATCAACTCCCGTCTGTCGGCCCCGGCGCGGTCTTGTCCGATCTGATCGACTCGCGCGCCATTCCTGTCACGCGCTTGACCGAGGTTTTCCGTCAGGCCCAAAAAAGTCTGATTGTTCGCAACGCCCACCGCATCAATGTGGGTGAATTTCCCTATCTGCCCACACCCCGAGACAAACCCACGCCCGATTTTTTCTTTACCCAAAAGGAAGAGCCCGAAGAAGTCATCCGGGTCATCAAGTCGTTGGTTCAGGACCGCATCCCCTTCAAGTTCGGCTTCCGTCCGCTTCAGGATATCCAGGTCATCACGCCCATGCGGCGGGGAGTTCTCGGCACGGAAAATCTGAATCAGGAACTCCAGTCCCTGCTGAACACGCATACGAAGGAAATCACACGGGGCCATCAGGTCTTTCGCGTGGGCGACAAGGTCATGCAGATTCGGAACAACTATGACAAAGACGTTTACAACGGCGACATCGGCATCATTCTGACCCTCGACCCCGAAGACCACGAGATCACCGTTCGCTTCGATGATCGGGTGGTTGAGTATGACTATGACGATCTGGACCAGCTGGTTTTGTCCTATGCCATCTCGGTGCATAAATCCCAGGGGAGCGAATACCGGGCCGTGGTCATGCCTATTCACACACAGCACTTCATCATGTTACAGCGCAATCTGCTCTACACCGCCCTGACCCGGGCGCGGGAACTGGTCTGTCTGGTGGGGACCAAAAAGGCCCTGGCCACGGCCGTTCGCAACGATCAAATGACCCGTCGCTGGACGGGGCTCAAGCACCTGCTCGTGGAAGCCGAAAGCCGGAAGTGACGAGGGCTTTCGGGCGTATACCGGACTGATAGGCCTTGAAATGTACGCAATTGCGCCGATATACTCCGGAGACGTCTTTCAAATCACCTTCGCGGCATCGTCCGCGTTATCCACAAGGAGTCCATCATGCATCCGATTCGCCTTTTCGGGCTGACCCTGTTTGTCGCATTGCTGACCCTGGGGTGTGATCAATCCGCTCCCGTCACGTCCTCCGGCGCTGGCGCCACCACGGACACGGTTCAATCCGGCGGGAAATATTCCATCGCCGTCATCCCCAAGGGAGCGACCCACCCCTTCTGGCGTTCCGTTCATGCGGGCGCTCAGAAGGCCGAGAAAGAAACCGGTTGTCAGATTATCTGGATGGCGCCGGAGACCGAAAACGACCGCAACCAGCAGATCCAGCTGGTCCAGAGTTTTATCGGTCGTGGCGTGGACGCCATCGTCCTTGCGCCGTTGGACAATCGGGCGCTGGTCAATCCCGTGGAAACGGCTGTCAAACGCAAGATTCCGGTCGTGATTTTCGATTCGTCCATCAACACGGATGTGTATGAAAGTTTTGTGGCCACTGATAATAAAGAAGGCGGCCGGTTTGGCGCCCGGCGCCTGGGCGAGATCATGGGGGGCAAAGGCAAGGCCATCATGATGCGCTATGAGGTCGGTTCGGCCAGCACGGACAATCGCGAGGAAGGATTCCTCGAAGAAATTCGCGCCAAGTATCCCGACATCGAACTGGTTTCGATTGATCAGTATGGCGGGGCCACCAAGGCCAAGGCCCAGGACACCGCGCAAAACCTGTTGACCAAGTATGGCGACCAGATCCAGGGCATCTTCACCCCCAATGAGTCGTCCACCTTTGGCATGATGCGGGCGTTGGAAATGAGTGGCCTGGCCGGCAAGATTCAATTTGTGGGCTTCGACGCCAGCGACTCGCTCATCAAGGGGATGCGCGACGGAACCATTCACGGCCTGGTTTCGCAGGATCCGTTCAACATGGGCTATACCAGCGTCAAGACGGCCGTCGCCGTTCTGGCGGGCCAGACCGTTGAGAAACGCATCCCCACGCGCCTGGCCATGATTACGCCGGAGAATCTGGACACGCCGGAAATCCAGGAACTCGTGGCCCCACAGCAGACGGAAGGCAAATAGGAACCACGGAAACCGATAAGATAAGAGACAGGGCCTTTTGGGTATTTAGGCTTGCTAAAAAACAAATCCCGATTTGCATTTTTCGCGATGAACATTGAAAAGAGAATTGCGCGATGCGCCTCAAAACAGGAAATCTGTGTTCGCAGGGAATTCTTTGGGGGACACAGAATAGACATGATCTGGTTTGTTCTGAATATCTATAAGCCTTTGAAGGTTGTCTGAAGAGAGCCCATTCGCTTCAGCCCCGATAGGGGCGACACATAATAGCCCAGGGTGGAGCGACCGATAGGGAGCGGAGCCCTGGGTCAGACAACATACAATGGGAGCCCTGTAAGGGCGACACAACCCCCAGGAGGGCATCATGCCCCAGTCGCTGTCTCAAGTGCTTCTGCATCTGATATTCAGCACGAAGAACCGACTGGATATGATCCCTTTGGAAGTTGAAACGGACTTATACGCATACATCGCCTCTGTTTGTCGAAGGAATGGATGCGACGCGTTTCGGGTCGGTGGCACGATCAATCATATTCATATTGCCTGCAATCTGGGACGAACGATTACAATCGCGCATTTGATCGAAAAAGTTAAATCGTCGTCTTCGACGTGGATGAAGAAAGATAAGGGCTGCCACGATTTCGCGTGGCAGGCCGGTTATGCGGCGTTTTCCCTTGGCCATTCGCAACGGGATCAAATTGTGCGATACATCGAAAGACAACGGGAACATCATCAGGGCGGGGATTACAAAGAGGAAATCATGGCCTTTTTAAAGCGCTATGACGTTCAGTACGATGAACATTTTTTGTGGGATTGACCATGATGGGCTGGGGGGATTCGCTTTGATGTGTCGCCCTTACAGGGCTCGAAATCGGGGGAAACGCCAACCCAGGGCTCCGCTCCCTGCCGGTCGCTGCACCCTGGGCTGTTATGTGTCGCCCCTATCGGGGCTGATGGATTAGCACGTTTCCTGGGTTCTGGACAAAGTCCACTATCTTTCTTTTAATGATTTCAGTTTTCTGGTAGGCCCGGATAAAACCATGACAGAACCGCTCTTGCAATTAAACGGGATCTGCAAAACCTTCGGCGGCACGCGGGCTTTGCATAACGTCAACCTGACGGTTCTTCCCGGCGAAGTCCACGCCCTGATCGGCGAAAACGGCGCCGGCAAAAGCACGCTCATGAAAACGCTCAGCGGCGCCTACACGGCCGACGCCGGTGAGATTCGTCTGGATGGCAAACCCATCACGATCGGCTCGCCCGCCAACGGACGCCGTCTGGGCGTGGCCATGATCTATCAGGAACTGAACCTGGCCCCGGATCTGACGGTCGAGGAAAATCTGACACTGGGCATGGAGCGCTCCCGTCTGGGATTCATCCGATCGGAAAAGAGTCGGATTGCCGAGGCTCTGACCTTGCTCGAACACCCAGACCTGCCCCTGCGCCAGACGGTGCGCACGCTGCCCATCGCCCTCCAGCAAGTCGTCGAAATCGCCCGCGCCCTGATCTGCAATGCCCGCGTCATCATCATGGACGAGCCGACCAGCTCGTTGACGGCCGCGGACACGCAGGCCCTCTTCCGAACGATCAAACGACTGCGCGATAACGGCATCGCCGTGATTTATATCAGTCACTTTCTGGAAGAAGTCTTGGAAATCGCCGACACCTATACGGTGCTGCGGGACGGCGAGACGGTGGGAACGGGCCGCATGGCGGACACGACGATTCCTGAAATCATCGAAAGGATGGTCGGTCGGGCGCTGACGGATATGTTCCCGAAAACAGACCATGCCATCGGCGACGTCCTGATGCGCGTCGAGGGCATGGACGATTCGCCCATTCCCCGCGACGTGACCTTTGAACTCCACCGAGGCGAGATACTGGGGATTGCCGGTCTCGTCGGGGCGGGCCGATCGGAAGTGATCCGCCGCATCTTTGGCCTGGAACGGGCGAAAAAGGGACGCCTGACCATCGCCGCCCGTCCCACGTGTGAAATGAATACGCTCACCCCCGGCCGGGCGTTGCGCCTGGGCATCGACTTTCTGAGCGAAGATCGCAAGGAAGAAGGGTTGGCCGTGAATATGAGCATCCGCGCCAACACCACGCTGTCGTCTCTGCGCCGCTTCGCATGGCCCCGAACGGGTCTTTTGAATTTGCGCCGCGAATACGCGGCCGTTGAAAACTGGATTCGTGAGATGAATATCCGGTGCGCCGGTCCGGATCAACCCGTCGCCGATCTGTCCGGCGGCAATCAGCAAAAAGTCGCCATGGGGCGCATTCTGGAACAGGGCGACGATGTCATCCTTCTGGACGAGCCGACACGGGGCATCGACGTGGGCAGCAAGGTCGAAATCTATCGACTTGTCAGCCGACTCGCCGCCGAGGGCAAGGGCATCGTGTTCGTTTCTTCCTATCTGCCCGAGTTGCTTGGCGTGTGTGACACGCTGGCCGTGATGCACCGCGGACGCATGAGCCCCCTTCGGAAAATTGGCGACTGGACCGAACAGGACATCATGACGATCGCCACCTCCGGCGCCTGACGATAAAACGATTGGACTCTTGACGGTTATCAAGGAAGGAACGCACGTCTCCATGAAACAAGCGGCACGCATTCTCAACGCCCTCGGGCCTCTGCTGGGGTTGGCATTCGTTTTCGGTTTTTTCTCGTACTACCTCTATTATCACGTCGAAGACGCCACCGGCCAAGCGGGAACCCTTCGATTCTGGGATGCCTATACGGTCAAAACCATCTTGCAGCAAACGGTCATTATCGCCATCGCCGCCCTGGGCATGACGGTCATTATCATCAGTGGCGGCATTGACTTGAGCGCCGGATCGCTGGTGGCGTTGGGCACCGTGGTCGTGGCGGTGATCCTGAAGGAAGCCGGCGCGAATCCCGATCTGATGGCCGATGGGCAGGTTGTTTCTTCTGTCGTCTGGAAGGCCGCGATTTGGGGGGTTCTGGCCTGCGCGCTGTGCGGGTTGCTGAGTGGGGTGATGATCGTCGGTCTGCGCCTTGTGCCGTTCATTGTCACGCTGGGCATGATGCAGATTGTCCGTGGCGTCGCCAAGGCCATGGCTGACAACACAACGGTGGACACGCCGTCCAACTGGCTCGCGGCCACCATGGACATTGAGCCGTCGCCCCATTGGTACTCCGTGGCGCCGGCCGTGTGGCTCATGCTCTTCCTGCTGGTCGTGATGTTCGTGGTGTTGCGCTATACCGTCTTTGGCCGCTATGTATTCGCCATCGGCTCCAACGAGGCGACGGCGCGCTTGTGTGGTGTGGCGGTCAATTTCCAACGCGTGATGATATATACGATCGGCGGCTTCTTCGCCGGCGTGGCGGGCGTGCTGCAATACTCCTCGCTGACCATCGGCGATCCCACGGCGGCCGTGGGATTGGAACTGGACATCATCGCGGCCGTTGTCATCGGCGGCGGCTCACTCAGCGGCGGCGCCGGCAGCGTGACGGGCAGCATCATCGGCGCCCTGATGATGGCCACCCTGCGCAATGGCTGCACCCTGGCCGGTTTCCCGGATTATGTTCGTAACATCGTGGTCGGTGGCATCATCATTCTGGCCGTCGCCATTGACCAGATGCGCCATGCCAAGGCCAAATAAGCGGTGTCTTGTAGCATGGGCCTCTTGCCCGTGACATAATTTTAATCAATGATTCATGAAAGGATGAAAAGGATGATTCTGAAACATCGCCACCCATTCCTGTTCGCCGTTGCCCTGATTCTCTTGTCGGTCACAGCGCAGGGAGACGCAAGCGCCGCGGCGCCAAAGCCCATGACGCTGTCGTACACGAACCCGGTCTGGGACGGCTATCTGGCCGATCCGCAAGTGCTCAAGACCGATAGCGGTTACTATGCTTACGGCACGGGACCGGAACATGAGGGCCGTCAGTTCCC
>JADFCT010000201.1 GCA_017161665.1 Candidatus Sumerlaeota bacterium | reverse complement strand
CACCGTTTTCCGTGCTGGGGCGGGACCCAAAATCGCCAATGACCCATAAGCAATTCGAACCATGAAAGAAGCCGTTGGACCCGTCCGTCGAACCGGTCCCCATCTCCACTTGTGGGGGGTAGAGAATCCAGCGCCGATGTCCCACGGCCGTATTGCCGCTGCCCTCATCGCGCATGAACCGGTCGATCGACGCCGGGCCGCTGGAGCCGATCGCCAGATTGGATTTACCCGCCGCTTCGGCCCCTTCGGGCGTGTAACAAGCCCAGTTATCGCCAGGCGTGTGCGACAGGCTCCCCTGGGCGATCATCATCAGCGCGGCTTCCTGGCATTTGATGTTTTTCGCTTCGTTCAGAATGACTCCAGCGGGCAGCCCCGCCATGGCCCGGTAGTAATTCACCCGCAGGATCGTGGCGTCCTCGTATAGCAAAGAGGTCTCGCCCGCCCGGCATTGAAGCATATTCCCGGACCAACTCACCGTGAGGCCATCGGAGGCCAGATACACCAGATCATAAAATTCGGCCACGTCCTCCCAATCCCAATTATTGACGAGCAGCCCCTCGGCCGGCGCGACCAGCCCCTGAGGCGACAACATTCGGGGCTCTTGCCCATCAGGCCATTGGAGCGCCGGCGCCAGCCATTCCGTGACGACTTCGGGCGCCGATTCGGCCATTTCGGCCTGAGCGGGCGTCATCCCAATTCCAACAATCCCCCCCGCCCAGACGATCAGAGCCGCCGCGAGGAAAGTATCCTTAAACGATTTCTGGAACATACAATAAGACTCCTTGAATGTCACGAGCAACGCTCGATCTGTCGGAATACAATAAACATTAGACCATCAAGACCGCCCATTCGTTCAAACCTTTCGAAAATAAAATGATAGCCAATCCACTTTCTTAAACATTTGAAACCGCTGATGGATGGGCGTCGGCGCCGTCACGCTTTTTGCGCGCTGCGCGGCAAAAAGCGCGCCGGCGCCTCAGTCGCCTGTTCTCTGACCCAGGGCTCCGCTCCCTATCGGTCGCTCCACCCTGGGCTATTATGTGTCGCCACCTTCGGGGCTTGGCGGATGTTTGGTTCCTTGGACGCTGGCCTTATCGGACAGCGGCCCCGCGCCCAGGGGCGCCTTGCTTGTTTGCGCCTTGGCGTTTGAAAAGAAGTCATCGCGCCTTGGCGTTTAGCGCAACCATCTTCTTTTCCATCTATTCTTCATGGTTCAAAAAAAAATGCCTCCGCGCCCCGCTATCATTTTCTTCATTTGACGGGGTCCTGAAAGTGGCATGGGCGTCTTGCCCATGGAGTCCGCCCGGTCGATGTGCCAGCGCGCCGCCCGCTATTTTGCCCACCGGTACAACACGCGACTCCCCGGTCCGGTTTTCCCTTCGCCATTCCATTCCAGAACCGGCGCCAGCCAGCCGTCCCGGATCAATTCCTTCATCCCCAGCCGGGCGTTCACCGCATGTTTGTCCTCGTTCGGGATGTATAAATAGTACTCAATCCCCATGGCCTTCAACCCCCGGACCACGTCCTCCGCCGGACGCCCCCACAAGGCCTGGGTCTCCCAATCGTCCAGATGGACCAGCGGGATGGACGGGTCGTAGAGCACATGGCGATTCTCGTGCGTCAGAAGCGGCTTCCCTGCGCAAATGCGATTGACATCCGCGAACATCGTGACTTTGGACCCATCCGGCAGAAACCGCCATTCCGTGTCGTAACATCCCATCAACACCTCGTCGTCCGTCATGCCCGGATGGTGGAGAGCCACCAGCGGGGCGGGCGAAGAGACCTTGCCGCCCATCAGCGCCACGGGCAGTCCCGATCCGACCGCTGTGGCAACGACCGCCGCCGCCATCAATTCCCGCAGTCCCGGGCGATCTGTGAATCCCATCCCCCAGGCATAGAAAATCGGAAACGCCGCCATGGCCGGCAAAATTTGATACAGATAAAAATCGGCCATCGCAATATGATAGGTCAAAAAGCCGCCGACCAACACAAATCCCAACAATCCCGCCCGCTCCCAGGTTTCCAGTCCCCCCAGCGGGTCGGCCAGCCAGCCTCCCAGACGCGTCCCCCATGAGGGCGCCGGCGAATCCAGGTCATCCTCGCGCCAGCGCAGTCGCGCCCACATCTTCGCCAAACTCACCCACAGCATCGCCAACATCCCCGGAACCACAAGGGCATAGAGAATCGGCTGGTACCGCCAAGCCGTCGAAGCCCCATAAAAATACCAGGGGCCATACCGGAGTTTATGCCACACCGTCAGATCCCGATACCCCACGTCGGGCAGGGCGTGGGCGATATTGCCCATGCCCCCGCCGTTTTGCATCCACTCCACGCGCGCCGATTCCAGAACCTCGGGGTTGATCCGAATCCCCCCCAGAAACTCCGAGAAAAACGAATACACCGGATTGCCCGTCAACACCTGATTGCGCACATACCAGGTTGAAGCCATCAGCAGCCCCGCCGTCGTCATGCCCCAGAACCAGTTGGCGCTCAGGAGGTCGCGCAAGCCCGGACGGGGATAATCTTCCAGATACATGAGCGCGTCGTCATAGACAATTTCGCCGGCCTCATCGAATTCGCCGCGCTGCGCCTGACACATGAACAGGGACGAGCGGCCCGACGCGCGCCGCCGATCCCGGATGTGACCCGCCAGGACGCCCCGGCGACAATGCGTCAGGAAAATCGTCGTCGCCCAGACGCCCCACATGGCCAGCATCAGGTAATTGATATGGGACGCGCCGGCGCACATGAAGGTTTGCGCGATCAGATAAGCCGGCGATGCCGTATCCATATACAAAACACCTAGATAGATAATCGCCATGGCAAAGAGGATGGCGTAGGCATAGTCCGAAGCGTAGATGGAATAATAGATGCCAAAGGGCAACGCGCGAAAGGCCAGCGTCGCCACCATGGCCGTCACAGGACGACGGGTCAGATACAGGACGGTGTGATAGGCCAGGACGCAACTCAACACGCCGGCCAGCGGCGCAGCCATCTGACCGCCAATTGCGTCCCAGGTTCCCGCCAAAGCCGGCCCTGTGGCCACAAGGGTTGGATACAGGTGGGGATAATTGGCGCCCAGACCAATACCAACCTGCGCCACGGCTTTGAAGGGGAATCCCTCTTCCAGGAAGGTCATCCGCGCATAGCCGAGATAAAGGATCAGGCTGTCCCAATACGTTTCGGCATACCCCATGCCATGATAAAACGTCAGTGCCGTAATCATTGCCGTGAAGAAGCAGGCGGTCCACCAGATCACGCGTTCCGACCATCCGTGTGGGCCGATCATGGACGCCTGGTATCGGCGGGCCACCTCTTGCAACACCTGTCGGCGCAGCAACTCCGGGTCCACGGTGTGAACGCCATGAAAGGAACGACGGCGGCGGACATGCCGGACGGCGCCGATGCCGGCCAGCAACGCCATGCCACCGATCACAATCGGCCATCGGCGAAACAGGCCCGCCATGGCCAGCCCTTCCGTCAAGAGTCCACAGACCGTCACGCCCAGGACAAAAGCCGTCGCCACCGCTGCGCCACGGGGCATGAAGCCGTCCCACCAATCCAGCAGCCACCAGCCGGTCCACAGACAAAGCCCCAGCCAGCCGATCATGGCCCACAAGACGGGCGACCAGGCCAGCGGCTCCACGCCGCGCCCCGCCGCCAGTCCCAGCACAAATAAAAGCCCATGTCGCCCCCAGGCAAAGCCGTTCCGGGACGGGAAAAAACCAAGAGCGAGAATCAGCGCCGCGCCCACGCCATACCAGACCCAGGCCGCCCCGCCCCAACCGAAATTCGGGCGAATCCGCATAGCCCACAAAACAGCCGCCAGTCCGACACCGCCGCCAAAAGCGGTTAACAGGACAAGTAACCGCGTCCGCCAGCCTTCCCATCGATTGAGAATCCGCGGCGCGCTCCAGACAAACGCCACCAGCATCGCCAGGATTCCCAATCCCAGAAACAGAAGATCGCGACCGCTCACGATCCAATCGTTAAAATGGTAGGGGCCGGCGATGCCGTTCACCATATTGAAGAACAAGCCCTGGGCCCAGGGTTCATGGAAGAAATAGTAGTGAAGGATCACGGCCCAGGCCGTGACGCATACCAATGCGCCGCCCAGCCAGCCAGGAAGGGCGCCCTTCCTGGCCGAATCCATGTTTGCCATGTTTGCGTCCCTGTTCATTCCGCTGTGTCCGGCGGGGGAATCCCCAGTTTCCGGCGCGCCTCGTCCGTGTTCACTCCGGCGACATGGAGGGTTTTTTCGCGGCTCCGATCACCGCGAACAATGGACGCGCGCGACTTGGCCACGCCCAGGCTTTTGGCCAGAAACCGGCACAGCGCGGCGTTGGCCGCGCCTTCCACGGGCGGCGCCTGGACCCGGACGCGCAATCGCCCCTCGGCCACGCCCGTGATTTCATTGCGCGAGGCGCCCGGTTGCGCCCTTAAATGAATCAACACACCGTCGCCGTCCGATTGTATCCATCCGCCACCATGCGGTTCCATGGCTATTGATCCCCTCCCTGCCGAAAAGAGCACTTTTTAGACAGGATTTTCAGGATGAACAGGATTCTTTTTTGCGGCTCTGCCGCAAAAAAAATAGCCTGTCTATCCTGTAAAACCTGTCCGAAAAATGGTTGCAGACGCCTATCGATCGCGTCGGCGTGAAGAAGGCCGCTCGGGCACGGAAACGCGGAACGAATACGGCTGGACCGACGCATTGCCGCGCTCTCCGGCCAGACGCACGCGCGGCCCCACGCTGATGGTATAGGTCTGCCCCGGCTCCCATTCCACAAACACCAGCGCCACGCTCCAACCGGTTCGCGGATCCCGGGTCAGTTCCACGTTGATGTTGGAATTGGGGGAGGGCCGGACGCGGATGGCCCGATCCGTTATGGATTCGGGATCAATGGAGGCATTGAAAAAGATGCGCGCGGGATAATTCACTCCCGGCGCTATGGAGAGCCGACCGCCGTCAACCGGATCGGTGGCGATGACTTCCGGTTTGCCCGTGGCAAACGAAAAGACATATGGTTCGGCCAGCGTCACGCCCCGTTCGTCGGCCGCTGTGGCATCGATGCGGAACTGATAGCGCGTGTCAAAACGCAATGCCGCCTCGCCCTGGCCGTACAACTCCACAACCAGCGTGTCGTAGTCCGCCCCCGGATGGGTCCGTCCGATAAAGGCCTGATGCGAAACCGGCGGCTCGATCGTCAACGCGTTGAGAACGGACTGCGGCTCCATTTTTTCGCTGAACCGAATGCGCGCGGAAACGGTACCCTCCACCGGGATCCCGCGCGCGCCATCCGTCGGATTCGTGGCGATGACGTAGGGCGGGATCACTTCCGGAATCAGCGTCACCGTCGGCGCCACCGTATCGGCGTCCGCTTCAACGGCAATCCCCTCCATCTGGACGGTCTGATACCCTTCGCGCGAAAGAACCAGCGTATAATCTCCCACCGGAACGTCGCTCAGATAATACTCGCCGGCGTCATTGGCCAGAGAAACGATCGCCTGTCCCGCCAGACCGACCTGAATGCCCAGGGGCGACGAACCGTCCTCCAGAAGCGCCACGCCGCGCACCCCGCCTTTATCCTCTTCCGTTTCCGGCGCTTCGTCCAGTCGCAGTTCAACGGTCTGGTCTTGTCCCGCCGGCAAATTGATATAAACCTTATCAGCCGGCGCCCGATAGCCCGTCGCCAACGCCGCGATGGCGTAACGTCCGGCGGGGACATCCGACAGAGTGAACTGGCCCGCCTCGTCCGCCACCGCCACGAAGGACGTGCCGTCCAGCGCCACCAGAATGTCCTTGATCCCCTGAAGGACATTACCCTGTCGATCATAAACGGTCACGGCGCCGGAAATGTTGGCGGTTTGGACTTCAGGGGCCAGCGGACGGAGCGCAATCACTTCCGGCCGGCCGGGTTCGGGCGCCCGCAGAATCGCCACCTCCCCGGCCGTCACGTCCACGGAGACCTTGCGCGTCTCGTACCCCTCGCTGGACAGGCGCAGCATATACGTGCCGGGCTCCAGGTTTTGAAAGGCAAAGGAGCCCGAATCGTCAGAGGCGGCGCTGAAGGCGGTGTTCTCGATGAATATCTCAATCCCGCTGTGGAGGAGTTTGTCGGAATAATGAGCCACTCCCGTCACGGAGCCCAAGGCCTGCTCGACCACGTCGCGCGTGATGGGCTTTCGCTGAAGGGTGACTTCGGGCAGGCTGTAGGCCATATCCCTGCCATTGTCGAAATTATAGAAAATCTTGTCGAAATGGTGACGAGAAAATCCTTCATGCTGGATGCTGACTTCATAAGTCCCGGTGGGCACGTCCGCAATGCGATAGGCGCCGTTGCGATCGGACCAGGCCCCATGGCCTGTGCCGCCGATAAAGACCTGGACCCCACTGTGATCGCTTTCCCCGTCCAGGAGAACGGAGCCGGCAATCGCCCCTTGGGCTACCGGTGGCTCCGGCGTGGGGGTGGGAACGGTGGAAAGGTTTCCAGACTGCGGACGCTCACACCCGCTGACCATCGCCCACAGAATCAGGACGATCAACACACGCGCCCCGTTTATGTTAAAGGACATCGCCATGGAAACGCATCCTTGATGAAGTGACCCGATCCTATGCGCCCGCGCCCGCGGCGCGCCAGAGAAATGACGCCCCGGAAACGCAATGGACCAACCGTGGAACCTCTCCCCAGTCGATACAATGAGGCCAAAAAAAAGCAATTCCATCCAGATGGAAACACAAGCAGAGACTGTGCCAATGCTCCATGCTCACCCCACCCGCTTCGCCACTTCGTCTTTCATGAACTTCAGGCCGTCCGCGATCAACTGCCGTTCCGTCTCGTACATGCGCCGCCAGATTTTCACCGTCGGGACCAGTTTTTCCAGCGCCAGGCCGAAAGCCTCGATCACCATCATATCATCGTAGCCGATTTCCGACAGCGTGTCGAACGTGTCATCCCATCGCACATTGCCGCTGCCGGGCGTGCTGCGGTCGTTCTCGGAAATATGCACATGGGCCAGCAGCCCCTTCACGGCGCGGATGGACTCGACGATGTTCTTTTCCTCAATATGAGAATGGAAGGTGTCCAGCATGGCCCGACAGCGCGGATGATCGACAGCCCGGCAGAAC
>JADFCT010000200.1 GCA_017161665.1 Candidatus Sumerlaeota bacterium | reverse complement strand
GTTGTCCCGTCGCGATTTTTCAGTGATTTTATATCAATTGGGTGAGGAGATTGTCAATGGGTTGCTCCTCAATCAAGCGGTTGATCCGGGCACGTTCCTTGACGAAGCCTCTGAAACGGCCTCCAATCTCAAGAGTGGGTCAATATGATTCGAATTTGGGTTTGTTTGGTCTTTTATTCTGTGTCACTATGGCCTTTCTTTCAACCTTTGTCTTTGAGATTCCTTGTATCCGTCGGTTTTTTTATTGTATCTTTACACGTGCATGATTCCTCTTGACTTTCTCCGGCGACATGGGCTCAACATAGCAGGGTCGTACTTAAGTTAAACACAAGGAGTCTTCTCTTATGATGAACCACGTCTCAGGCGTTCAACGACTGGCTTCCATCTTCCTGGCAGGGTGTGTCCTCGTGATCTTTGCCGGAGCGCCAATCTTCGCGGTGGCGCAGAAAGAGCCTGGCGTCAATCTGGCGGTCGTGGCTGTTCCGTCGGCTTCCTATGTTTCCGGTGACACAACACTGGATGCCTTGAACAATGGTTCCGATCCCCGGAATTCTCAGGACCGCCGTCAACGCGCCTATGGCAATTGGCCCCATCGGGGGACCGAGTGGGCGCAGTATGAATGGAGTCTGCCCATTACCACAAAGGCCGTGGATGTGTACTGGTGGAATGACAATCGCGGCGTCAGAACCCCCCAATCCTGTCGGTTGCTGTATTGGGATGGCGAGGCTTTCGTGCCCGTGAACAACGTCAAGGGCCTTGGCATCGAGGAGAGTCAATACAATCGCACGACTTTTGACGAGATTCAAACGACGAAGCTGCGTCTCGAGATTGAATCGACAAAGGAATATTCCACAGGGATTCTGGAATGGAAGGTTTACGATTCCGGCCGTTCGCCGGTCTTTCCCCCCATCGTCAAGGGCGATATGGACCGGGTGGTTATGGTTGGCGGGCAGACCTGGCTGTCGGGAACGGTTCAAACCTTGGGACAAAAAAACGCGCCGGAGTTGACCTGTGAATGGACCAAGACCTCTGGCCCGGGGACGGTCACGTTTTCGGATCCAAAGGCCTTGAAAACGACCGCTCAAATGGACCAGACGGGTGAATATGTGCTGTCCCTGACCGCCCGCCAGGGGGATCAGTCCAGTCAGGCCGCCGTCAAGGTCTCCGTTCGCGCCCGTCCGCCTCAAAAGACGCTGGACCTTATCGATACCGAGCCGTATCGGATCGACAGTCCTTTGTGGAACCATCGGACGAAGGCCCTGATCGTCAACTGGATTCCCCATTGCATCCAAAAGATTTCAGATCCGGATTTGAAAGAGGGGGGGATTAATAATTTTATCGAGGTCGCCAACAAGCTGGCCGGCAAGCCTCATGGCGAACACCGTGGCTATGTGTTCTCCAATGCCTGGGTCTATAATATTATCGAATCGATTTGTCTGGCCCAGATGATCGATCCCCAAGGCGACGCGGCAATCATCGAGGCGCAGCAGGCCATGCTCGACACGCTGGAAGACTGGATCCCCAAGATTCTGGCCGCGCAGGAACCGGACGGATATATCCAGACCTGCTTTACATTGTCGGACCGCACACGCTGGACCCCGCGATATCGAGCGGACCACGAGGGCTATGTGGCCGGCTATTTTCTGGAAGCGGCTATTGCCCATTACCTGCTGACGGACGGCAAGGATGATCGGCTCTATCGCGCCGCCAAGCGTCTGGCCGATTGTTGGGATGCCCATATTGGGCCTGCCCCCAAACAGGAATGGTTTGATGGCCATCAGGCCATGGAGATGGGGCTGGTGCGGTTTGGGCGATTTGTCAACGACGTGGAAGGCGACGGGCGTGGCGATCGGTATATTCAATTGGGCAAGTTCCTGCTGGACTGCCGGCGAGACGGGAGTTCCTACGACCAAAGCCATGTGCCGGTCATCCAACAGTACGAAGCCGTCGGCCATGCCGTGCGGGCCTCCTATTCGTATGCCGCCATGTCGGATGTGGCCATGGAGACGGGGAACATCGACTATCAGAGCGCCGTGGCCTCCTTGTGGGAGAGCATTGTCAATCGTAAGTATTACGTCATCGGCGGTATCGGCAGTGGTGAGACGTCCGAAGGTTTCGGCCCCGACTACTCCCTGCGACACAACGGCTACAACGAGGCGTGTTCGAGCTGTGGGTTGCTCTTTTTTCAACACAAACTGAACATGGCCACGCATGACGCGCGTTATGCGGATCTTTATGAGGAAACGCTCTACAACGCTCTGTTGGGCAGCGTCGATCTGGAAGGGAAAAATTTCTATTATCAAAACCCGCTGACCACGAATAGTTTCCGTTATCCTTGGCATGGCTGTCCGTGTTGTGTGGGGAATATCCCCCGTGTGCTGCTGATGTTGCCAACCTGGATGTACCTGAAGGACGCGGACGGCGTGTATGTAAATCTGTTCATCGGCAGCGCCTCAACAGTTCGAGACCTGGCCGGAACGGATGTGGAACTGATTCAGGAGACCGATTATCCTTGGAGCGGCAACGTGTCCATTAGGGTCAAGCCCAGGCAGCCTGCGCCGTTTGCTGTACGAATTCGGATGCCGGACCGGAGCGTGAGCGATTTATATACGCCATCGGTGAACGGAAACGGCCTGCTTTCACTGCGGGTGAATGGTGAGCCCGTCCCCGTGACGCTCCGCAAAGGATATGCGGAAATCCAGCGTCTCTGGAAGTCGGACGATCGGATTGACTGTGAACTGCCCATGCCCATCCAACGGGTTCGGGGCATGGAAGCCATCGAAGCCACTCGCGGCCAAGTGGCCCTGCGAATCGGTCCGCTGATCTACACGGTTGAAAATGTGGATCAGGAACTGGGTCAACTCCTTGCGCCGGACGCGCCGTTGCGGACCGAGTGGAAAGCGGACCTTCTGGGGGGCGTTAACGTCATCACGGGCCAGTGGTCCAACGGGGCGCCCTTGACGGCGATCCCATATTATGCACGGGCGAATCGACGTGTTGCGGGGGCGGCCGATGGCGACGGTACGCGGACCGAGTCCTCCGTCTGGATTCAAGAACAATAAGGGTCCCTGAAAAATTCGGACAGCCTCTTCCTTACATAAGTGTACGGTAGGGGCTGTCTCGGATACCCACCAGCTCATACTGATGCGTCATCTCTGTTGTGCCTTCGAGCAGGACGGGCTCCAGTTCTTTGACGATCAGGCGTTCGGGCGCCGTATCATAGACGGATTTGGAAATGAGTATCTGATTGCCCTTGGCGATATCGCAAAGGCGTGAGGCGATATTGACCGTGGCGCCAATCACGGTATATTGCATGCGTTCCTGTACGCCCACGAAACCATGAATCGCCGGACCGCGATGGAGCGAAATGCCGGCGCGAATTTGTCTGCTCAATTGGGGGTGTTCGCGCAGGGCCGTTCTCATGCTGAGGGCCGCCTGGGCGGCAAAGAACGAATGGTGCTCGTAAACCTCGGGACACCCGAAGACGGCCAGGACCGCGTCGCCCATATATTTATCCAGGGTTCCCTGATGCCGGAAGACGCATTCGGTCATTTCGCGGAAAAAGCAGTTGAGCAGTTGCACAACGGCTTCCGGCGCCATGTCCTCGCAAATGGAGGTAAATGAGCGAATATCACAAAACAGAACGGTTACATCCGCCCGCTCACCCCCTAATTGCGGTTCCCGTCCTTCTTCAGCGATTCGCCGGGCCAGCGATGGGGGCAGAAAACGCTCAAAGTTCTGTCGCGTGCGTTCGATGCGAATTTGGCGTTCCACCATTTGAGCGTTGTGGATTGCCGTGGCGGCCAGACTGGCAATAATGGACAATGTATTCAAATCCTGTTTGGAGAAAACACTGTCTCGGTCCCGGCTATCCACGGAGATGATGCCCAACGGTGTTTTCTTGTAAACAATGGGCGCCGACATCACCGAGCGAATGCCTTGGTAAATAATGCTTTCCTCCTTGGAGAACCGGGAATCCTGCATGGCGTTTGTAGAAAGCACGGCGACCTTTTCCTCCAAAACCATTCGGCAGATCGTGCGGCTCATGGGGAATTCTTCGCTCAGTTTCCGACGTTCCCGTTCGCGTACGGCGCACGGAACGCATTCATCCGTTTCCGCGTCATATAAGAGCACGCAGCCGCGCTCGGCATGAACAGAACTGAAAACATGATCCAGAATCAGGGCAAAAATTTTGTCGAGGTCCAATTCACTGACCACAGACTCCACGACGTCACGAATGATGTCGAACCGGCGGCGATACATTTCCAGTTCATCGCCTGTGTCCGCTTTCTCTTCTGAACTTCGGATCTCCAATCCGGCCGAACTCTTGGTCAGGTTGACAATCCTTTCGACTTTTTCGCTGTTCTGGAAGTCCAACGCATCGCCATAAAAAAGAATGGATTTCTTCAGTTCTGAATCCGCCTCCGCATCGGTCCCGTCACCACGGACCGCGGGTTCCGTCGAGTAGCGCAGGCGGGCGCCCCCCACCTGAATGAGATCGCCATCCTGTAGAACCACTTCGTCGATGAGCGCGCCGTTGACCCAGGTTCCATTGGTCCGGGACAGGTTTCGGATCGTCACGCCCCCCTTTTGGCGACTCAGGTGGCAGTGTTGACGGGAGACCCGGGCGTCATTTAAAATAATCCGACATTCCAGACCGCGACCCATCAGTGTGTCACCGGCCCCAATCTCGAAAGTCTTGCCATCCGAACCGTCCTCATTCTGTAACACAAACCACGGCATAATTATTTCGTCTCCGATGGTTGGATTCCTGAACGGCACTGTCCTTCAGCGCGTTCCCTATCGAAAAGATCTGTCTTTGCCGGTCCTCGATTCTCAAACGCCCGGTGACAGGCCTTGGTCAAGTCTTCCACCGGCCCGATCGCCAATCCCCGAATGGCGGCCACACCGCTGACGCCCGTCGCGATGATGGAGGCCGCGCGGTCGATGTCAACTCCGCCAACGGCTACGATCGGTCGCTTGGATTCATTCACCGCTTGTCGCAATGTCTCCAATCCCAAAGCCGATACAAGCCCTTGCTTCGAGGGGGTTGGAAACACCGGACCCAGCTGACAATAATCGACTTCCGCGTCGGCGTCCAAGATCTCACGAATCGAATGGGTCGATAAACCAATCAGGCGATCAGGGCCCAAGCGTCGTCGGGCCTCCACGGGCGAAACGGATTCCCAGCCCAGATGAACACCATCCGCTTCCACGGCCTCGGCAAGATCAAGATGGTGATTGATCATTAATAGCGCCTGGTAGGATCGAGTCAAGGCTCTCAGACGTGCGCCGGTTTCCCAAAGCCAAGGCGCATCGCGTGATTTTTCCCGCAACTGAATCACCGTGACACCGGCTTTTAAAGCCCGCTCCACCCCTTCCATCGCATTCGAACGCCCCAAACCGTCGGTGATCATCATGATCCGCATTCGGGCGATCCAGTCCATGCGTTTCCG
This sequence comes from Candidatus Sumerlaeota bacterium, assembly GCA_017161665.1. Taxonomy (GTDB): domain Bacteria; phylum Sumerlaeota; class Sumerlaeia; order JADFCT01; family JADFCT01; genus JADFCT01. Next base: position 1,681 of record JADFCT010000200.1, on the reverse strand, counting down.
GTTCATGATTTCGCTCACTCTCCGATCCGGTCACCCTTAAATAACGTCGCCCCCTTAATAGACCGTGCCGTCAGGGCAAATCAAATTGTTAATTCCCTCTTTGTTTTGCCTTGCCGGCGCGGCGCCGCCCAGCGAATGGGCCCGCTTCACGTTGATCAACGCGAAACGGTATAAAAGGCTGGCATGTGTGAGTGGCTTGCTTCAGACTACTTTCGGTGTTGACAATTGATCCACCCGATAATTCTCGCACAAGAAGGGATTGGTCTCATGAAAAAGACAATGGTTTTGGCTCTGCTGTTTACACACGCCTTGGTATGGACGGGGTGTGGCTATCTGGGGTTGGGCCCATTCGGTTCCGGTTCCACCGTGGAATTGACGTTTCCCACTCAGGATGTCATGACGGAAAATTTTGAATTTACCAGTCCGGAGAAGTGGCAATTCAATCCCGAGGGGGTCCAAAGCGGGGCCATTGAATTCACCGGCCCCGGCGACTACAAACCGCCGGTTCGTTCCCCCTTGACGATTGGGCTGATTGCCGATCGTCAGTTTGACAATTTTACGCTGGATGTGGATCTCAAACAAACCGGGCGTGAATACGGCCATCGTGACATGTGCATTATATTCGGTTTCCAGGATCCCAGCCATTACTACTACGCCCATGTGGCCACGGCCACTGATCCCCATGCCCACAATATTTTTATCGTTGATGGCAAGGACCGTGTCAAAATCTCAACATTCACCACCGAAGGCGTCGATTGGGGAACCGACTGGAAACACGTCCGTCTCGTGCGCGACACGAACACCGGCTCCATCCGCCTGTACTTTACCGACGCGACAGCCGATGGCATTCCCTCGGATGAGGCATTGGGCGAGCCGATTATGACTGCCACCGACACGACGTTCGGCCCCGGCTATATCGGATTCGGCTCCTTCGACGATTCGGGCATGATCGATAATATTCGGATTCAGACCAATCAACTGGTCAAGGAACCGTCTGATTTCTTCCCCCGAAAATGAAAGACCTTTTGGCATTAAAATGATTTCGACTTTAAACGAGCACTGAGTTTCGGAAGACGGGGAGTGACATGAAAATCCAATACCTAATCGACATCCAGGCCCCACCCGCTGTTGTTTTCGGCTGGCTGGATGATTCGGAGAAACTGAAGATCTGGATGCCTTCCATCGTGGAGGACGAGGTGATTGATGCCGTTGAAGGCCGGGTGGGGTCGCAATTCCGACAGGTCATCCTGGAGAACGGGGAGCGAATCGAATCAAAGGGAACTGTGACGGGATATGTGCAGGACGAACGGTTGGCCATCCGGTTGGAGAACAAGGGATTTGAACTGGACGTGGACTATCATTTGGAGCCAATTCCTGGCGGAACGCGCTTGACGCAAACAGTGGACATTCGTTTTCTCGGGATGATGAAGAGGGTCAGTTGGTTGATTTCCCTTGTGGGGCGCAAGTCGGCGACAGGACAACTGAAAGAGACTCTGACGCGACTGAAAAAATGTTGTGAGAACGAGGGGGGCGCTCCATCTCCATTCGCTCCGGCAAAATGAAGATCGAGAGGGAGCCCGTTATCAGCGGAGGGGCAAAACGGGCTCAATCGACAAAAAAACGTGGATTTACAGCGTATTTTGCAAGAAAGCGTTTGACATGACGGAATTGCAAATGGTCT